>JAGRJA010000204.1 GCA_020443005.1 Pseudomonadales bacterium | reverse complement strand
TTATGTCTACGATCAAGACCATTGAAGGTGACTTCAAGCCAACAAGCGGGCAATACGCGATTATCGTCGCTCGCTGGAACAGTTTTGTTGTTGAAAGCCTCCTTGAAGGCGCTCTGGATACCCTGCGCCGTCACGGTGTGATGGAAAAACAGATTACGATTGTCCGTGTGCCCGGTGCTTTCGAAATACCGGTTGTTGCGCAACGGCTTGCCAATCAGAACAATTATGATGCCCTCATTGCTTTGGGCGCTGTTATTCGCGGCGGTACGCCACATTTTGAATATGTTGCCGGTGAGTGTGTGAAAGGCCTGAGCCAGGTCAGCCTGAATGCGGCCATTCCTGTTTCTTTTGGCGTTCTGACAGTGGACAGTATTGAGCAGGCAATAGAGCGCTCCGGCACCAAGGCCGGCAATAAGGGGGCAGAGGCCGCTGCTTCCGCGCTGGAAATGGTTAGCCTGATGAAGCAGCTCTAGGATGACAAACTCACTTGCCGGGGCTCGTCGAAAAGCCCGTCATTACGCGATGCAAGCCCTGTATCAATGGCAAATGGCCGGAACCGATGCCGCCACGATTGAAGCGGAGTTTCGTGCCGATAACGACATGAGCAAGGTCGATGTCGATTATTTTCATGCCCTGGTTTCTGGCGCTATCCGCCAGATTGAAGAATTGGATGCCTTGTTCATGCCTTATCTGGACAGGAAGCACAATGAGCTGGATGCCGTTTCCGAAGCCCTGTTGCGGATGGGTACCTTTGAATTGCTATCGAAACTTGATGTCCCCTATCGTGTTGTCATTAATGAAGTTGTTGCCTTGGCAAAAAAATTTGGCCCAACCGATAGTCATAAATACCTGAACGGGGTTCTGGATAAACTGGCGCTGGATTTGCGTCAGGCTGAAGTTGCCGACTTCCGAAACAAGGCCTGATTCAGTTTTTTTACTGCGTTATTGTGGAGTCTGCAGTGGGTGAATTTGAAATAATCCGGCAGTATTTTTCGGGAATCGGTGATTCTTCTGCTCAGGTGCTAGGTGTGGGCGACGATTGTGCCTTGTTGTCAGTGCCGTCAGGCAAACAGCTGGCTTTTTCGATTGATACCCAGGTTGCCGACCTTCATTTCCCTGCAGATGCGCCAGCGGATTTTATCGCCCGCAGGGCGCTTCGTTGCGCGTTAAGTGATTTGGCAGCGATGGGCGCGAGCCCTCACAGCTTCACGCTCGCGCTGACCTTGCCCGAAGCGGATGAAGCCTGGCTTGCGCTTTTCAGCGAAGGTCTTAAAAAGGATGCCAATACTTTTCAATGTGCTTTGGTGGGAGGGGACACTACGCGTGGGCCGCTCACTCTTTCTTTTCAGGTTCAGGGCTTTGTATCAGAAGGTGATGCCTTGCTGCGTAGTAGCGCCAAACCCGGTGATCTTGTTTTTGTCAGTGGTACATTGGGTGATGCGGCTGCCGGATTAAGCTTGCTCAACCCGGAAAACACCTGTGATAAAAAAGATAGTAAGTACTTACTTGAGAGATATTTTTTCCCTCAGCCACATCTTGATCTGGGTAAGCGTTTATGCCGTTTGGCTCACGCCTGTATCGATGTTTCCGATGGCTTGCTGGCTGATCTTGGCCATATTTGCCAAAGCAGTGGTGTGGCGGCAAGACTGAATATGGATAATGTGCCTCGTTCGCCCGAGCTGATGCGTTATGCCGGTGAGCAAGCCCTGCAACTTGCAACAGCCGGCGGTGATGATTACGAGCTGTGCTTTACGCTTCCCAAAGAAAAACAGCATGACATTCAGCAGCTGGCCAAAACGCTTGGCATCGTGTTAACCGAAATCGGTGAGATTACTGAAGGTGAAGGCGTGCATTGCTTCAACAGCGAGGGAGCAGTATTTCAGCCGGATTATGAAGGCTTTCACCACTTTTGATGGCGGGGCAGTGTGTAACTAGCAGTATTGTCCGCGTTGAATGAATCAACAACCCGGAAGGTTAATCCGGTTTCATGCGCAATCTGGGGGCTTGCTTTCATCTTCTAACCTGCCTTTAATGACCAACCCGGTCTTTTTGAGTCGTTAACTGAAAATCGTCAATATGCCAAAACGCGCAAAAAAATTCCCGTCTACTGTGTTTAAAAACCCTGTGCATTTCCTGGCGTTTGGCATGGGCAGCGGCATTAGCCCTGTAGCGCCCGGCACGGTTGGTACGCTTGCTGCGCTGCCTGTCTTTTGTGTGCTCCAGTATTTACCCCTTATCAATTACTTGCTGTTTGTGTTGACGGCTTTTGTACTTGGCTGTTATTTGTGTGGACAAACATCCCGCGACTTGGGGGTTCATGATCATGGCGGGATTGTGTGGGATGAATGGGTCGGCTTGTGGATTACCTTCATTATGGCGCCATTTACCTGGTATTGGGTTTTGGCAGGTTTCGTGTTGTTTCGCTTCTTCGATATTGTAAAGCCCTGGCCGATTCGCTGGTGTGACCGTCATCTCGAGGGAGGTTTTGGCATTATGTTCGACGATGTACTGGCCGGTATTTTTGCGTTGCTCAGCTTGCAGGCTCTGATACACCTGAGTGGATTGTGGCTATGAAGTCGGGTGAATCATTCTTCAGCGTTTCGGGGCAAAATCACAAGTCGCGTAAGAAACACTTACGCGCGCTGGCTTGTCTTCGCCAGCCCGGCTTTGTCGTTGAAGTAATCAAAAAACACCGATGCCCCCAACGCATTTTGCTGGCGGTTTTATGGTTTTTTCAAACTGTTAGCACTGGTGTTTATGCCGGGCATGCACAACCTGGTCAGCTGACAGCTTCACCGCAGCAGCAAGAAATTCCTGACCTGAAAAAGCCCAATATTATTCTGGTTTTGCTGGATGATTTGGGTTGGGGCGATGTTGGGTATAACGGCAATACCTACATCGAGACACCCACCATAGACCGGCTAGCCCGGGAAGGCACGATATTCACGGACGCCTATTCCAATTCCCCGAATTGCGCACCCAGTCGCGCGGCCCTGATGTCAGGGCTTTATGCGCCCAGAACGAAAGTTTATACGATGGTTTCCGGCGATCTTGGTGACGAGCGTTTGAGAACACGCCTGACACCGAAGAACCGGATGCATCTTGAACCCGGCTTTTACACATTGGCAGAAATGCTCAAAGATCAGGGCTATGTTACCGCAAATATAGGCAAGTGGAATCTCGGTACTGGCCCGGTGCGTGGACCGGAAGGCCAGGGTTTTGATGTGAATATTGCCGGGTTCAGAGGCGGGCATCCACACAAGGGGTATTTTGCACCCTATGATTTGCCGGGCCTTGAGGATGCACCGGAAGGCGAATACCTGACCAATCGCCTGAACGACGAAGCGATAAAATTTATCAGGCAGCACAAGCGTGACCCTTTTTTTATCTACCTGTCACATTTTGCACCTCACTTTCCGTTTCAGGCCGAAGAACCCCTGACCGAGAAATACCGCAAAAAAGCGGTTGAGCATCCCGATAGTGACGGTATGCCGGAGCAGCCGGAATATGCGGCTATGGTTGAGAGTGTTGATATCGGGCTCGCCAGAATTGTCGACACACTGGTGGAAAATAAACTGGACAGCAACACCCTGATTATTTTTACTTCAGACAATGGCGGTATGCGAGGCATGTCGTGGCTTGGTAATTTTCGGGGTGAAAAATCCCTGATTTATGAGGGTGGTATTCGGGTGCCCATGTTCTGGTGGTGGCCCGGGCAGATAAACGCCGGAAAAAGCGGGTATCCGGTGATGGGTATTGATATTTACAGTACCCTGAACGACCTGCTACAGGGAAAAGCGCAGGCGCTTGATGGTATCAGTCTTCTTGGTGAACTCGGCTTGGCAAAAAAAGAGCAGCAGGGTAGAGCCGGTAACGACAAGCAGGCCGAAAAAAACAGGGAAAAAGTGGCGAGAAGGGAGGCAATTTTCTGGTATTTTCCGGCTTATGTCGAAGGTGAAAACCCTGATGCCAGTGATCGGTATTTCCAGCAGCGCCCGGTGGCGGCGATCAGAAAATCAGACTGGAAGTTGCTTCTGTATCTGGATAGTGATCGAATCGAGTTGTATAACCTGGCGCTGGATTCAGGTGAGCAAAACAATGTTGCAAAATATCAGCCGGCGATAGTGAAAGAGCTTACAAAGGCGTTAAGACAATGGCTGAAAAAAAACGGGGTTGCTGCCCCCCTAAAAAATAATCCGGCCTTTGATGAGGCATTTGCAGCGCAGTACAGCCGCAGCTTTTTTGATCGCTGGATAGAATGGTTCTCACATCTGGTTAAATAAAAACGGTTATTCCCAGCCGTTTTCCATGATGAAATCGGACAGCTTGCCCCGGTAGGCCCATTTCTCCTGCTCAAGCATGGGTTCATCATAAAACTGGTCGACATGGCCAATACACAAAATGGCAACAGGCTTGCTTCCTTTGGGCATGTCGAGCAGAAGCGCAAGCTCATCCGGGCTGAACAGTGAAACCCATCCAACACCGATGCCTTCTGCCCGGGCGGCGAGCCAGATGTTCTGAATGGCACAACTGACTGAAGCAAGATCCATTTCCGGCAGGGTGCGTCGCCCGAAAATGTGCTCCTCCCGATGGTTCATTAGCGAAACAACCAGCACTTCCGCACAATCGAGCAAACCTTCAACTTTCAGTTTCATGAAAGCATCACGACGCTCGTTGAGTGCATCGGCGGTCCGCTGGCGTTCCTGTTCAACCAGTGCGTGAATACGCTTTCGCAGGTGCTTGTCGGTAATGCGAATAAATCGCCAGGGCTGCATCAGGCCAACGCTGGGTGCCATATGTGCAGCAGCGAGCAGTCGTTCGAGCAGCTCTTCAGAAATTGGATCCGGTAAAAAATGACGCATATCCCGGCGTTGATAAATCGCGCGATAAACGCCATCGAGTTCCTCCTGCGAGAAACGGTGTTTGCTCATGGTTAACCTTTGTCATTGAATGCGTCAGGTCGTTATTGTGTCACGCATGGTCTGCGTTCAACAAGAAGCGGGTTTTGCCAAGGCGGTCGCGGTCTGCTGTGGGCAGCGTGTTATTATGAAGGTAGAATGAATCGACAGAAGACATTCGGAGGGGGTGGAGTTGGAAGCCTATAATGTGATTTTTCGTGGCCAGATTATCGACGGGCATAGTGACGCCGATGTCAAGGCGAAAATGGCTCAATTGTTCAAGGTGGATACTGCGCGTGTCGAAGCCATGTTCAGTGGCAAACCGGTGATTCTGAAAAAGAATTGTGATCAGGCAACGGCGATAAAAATGAAAACGGTGCTGGAAAAAGCCGGTGCCGTCATCGAGGTGCATCCGGCCAATCCTGAAAATACGACATCCCGGGCTCCACAACCTTCGCATTCCGCGCCAAAGCCCAACCCCTTTCTCAATGACGATGGCTCTCCGGTCAACAGGGCTGCCCAACCTGCTGCAAAGAAAAATCCGTTCCTCAATGACGATGGTTCTCCTGCAACGACCACGGCGTCGGGCAAAAGCGCTTTCCAGGCTGCAGAAACAGGGGTGGCAAGGGGTAATCAGGACAGCGGGGGTCCGGGAGTCCTTCCTCCGGGTTCAGATCTGTTAAGTGAGGCTGAACGAGCGGCCTTGTCTCCGGCGCCGGTTGTGGTAGCAACAGATCATATTGGCCTTGGTGAGTTGGGTGGTGTGCTTGAGGAGTCCCTGCCTGTCCCCGATGTCGAGCTTGATTTGTCGGCCTATGTGCTTGGTGAAGTAGGAGCAGATGTGCTGGCAGACAACGAAAAATGGCACTTTGAAGCACTCGAACTGGATTTGAGTGCCTTTGATCTCGCAGAAGTAGGTGCCGATGTTTTGCGGGAGGATGAACGAATACCGTTGCCTGTCGTCGAGGTGGCTGATGCCGATTGGGATATCGCGCCTGCCGGTTCCGAACTTGGCGAGATAGATAAAGGAGCGCCTCCACCCCCGCCAAATACGGATCACCTTTCTCTGGGGTAGGTGTTGTGTGGCGGGTTTTGTGTGCAGATGTTTGGGTGAGCTATGTCTTTAGATTTGTCCGGGGCATTGTTTAGCCTCTCCCAGAATTTGCCGCTTTCCTGTGAGTTCTCCGGTGTAGCCAAAGCCGGGTCTTACTGTCTGGGAAACATCGAAAACAGTCTGTATGCCTTCGCGAATAATCTTGGGTATCCATATCTTCGTTATAGCTACTGGCTGAAAAATACTGAAGCCGCCAATGTTGATGAGCATGCCTACAGCGTTAATTTCAGCAATATTCCACCAGAGTGGGACAGCCACTATGAACGAAATAAAATGTACCTCGTTGATCCTGTTGTTCGCGTGCTCCACGAGAATGCCGGCGTTGAGAAATTGCAGTGGGGTTATTGGGCTGATGCCTATCAATACGGGCTGGACAAACCTCTTGGTGAAACGGATCGTGAAAAAAGCGCATATACTGAAAAAGTTAAACAATTAATAAGGGGTGCCGAGCAGCACAAGATGTGCAGTGGCCTGTATTTTTGCTGGGGTGATGGTATTCGCCAGATAATTCTCAGCATGGCAAGCCCGGTAAAAGATTACCGCCCCGAGTTGGGGGAGGAGGTGCTGATCGAAAAGTTGCTCTATTCTGTTGCCATGTTAATAAACCAGTCAATCATGACCACAAACACGCAGAGCTGTGTCAATTGCAACAAGGCGTTACGGGTTTCGGGCGGTAAAACAATCAAGCTGACAGTAACAGAAATTAAAATTCTGAATATTTTTTACGCAAAAAAGAATATGACAATCAAGCAGGTTGCCAATGTCTGTGGTATATCGGTTAATACAGTCAACTTCCATTTGCGATCAATGCGGGAAAAGTTTGAAACACCGGGTGCGTCCGGTCATGCGCTTGCCTCTTTCGCCAAGGAATTGAATCTTGTCTGAGCTGTAAGTTTTAAGACCTGCTCCCTGCCAGATATTTTTGTTCTACGAGAAAGCCGTGACGGGTTGTGGAGAGTTTAAAAAAAGAAAGTCCGTCGCTCTCCTGTAACAGGGACATCAGCGACGCACATATTGTAGATGGCAAAATTACTTTTTTACTTCCAGATCCTTCTTGTCCCTTGCATTCTTTGCCAGGTTCGCCATGGAGATAATCTAACAGGAAGTTGGAAGCAGTGAACCTACACAGATATGTAGGTTTGTAAACAAAACCCTCTGATGAACAGAGGGCTTGCTTGGTGAAGGGCTTGTTAAGTGTGACTGCTAGAACGAGATACCGGTAAAGGACATATACTTTTCATCGGTCATGAACGGATCCAGAAGCTTGTGGTTTTCACGGTATTGGGGGTCATCACCTATCTTTCGCAACTGCTCTCTTGGCATTGAGCTGCGTGTCAGCAGGTAAAGTTTATGGTAGTAATCGTAGATATCCTGGGATAACTCCTGATCATGCTTGGCTATCAGGTCCGGGTTTTCATCGACCTTCTTGGTAAAACTGTATTCAGGGAAGTTGGTCATTTCTCCAAAGCCGACGGTTTTAAATTCGACAGGAAGGTCGAGCAGAAGGTTGAAGGTTGCCTTGAGATCTTCCTCTGTTTCAAACGGGATTTTGGTGATCAGGTCGAAAAAGCCTTTGACTTCCGGCCCTAAATCAACGATCTCCTTGGCTGCGGCTATTACCCGGTGTTCTGCGGTAGGCCGGTTGAAATACTCCTTCAGGATACGCGTGCTGCCACTTTGAACACCCATGGTGATGCTCATCATTCCGGCATCTTTCAGTTTTGCCAGCAGCTCCGGTGTATGGGTAGTCGGGTAGGTGTAGCACCAGAAGGGAAGACCAATCTCTGCCTTGTAACGCGGCAGAAACTCATCTAGCCAGCGCGGGTGTACGGTGAAGACATCGTCATAAAAAAGGATCGATTTGATATCGAGATTGTTTTTGGCCCACAACAGTTCCTCAATGACGACATCAATGTTGCGCCGACGAAGGGAGTCCTTTTTACCAAACATTTCCTGATATTTGCTTTCGATACAGAAAGAGCAGGAGAAAGGGCACCCCCTTTGCGTCATGATCGGGTATTCCTGTCCCAGATTGTTTGGGTAAATGCCTTTTCGTGCGCCGCGAAAGGCATTGATGTGAACATAGTTCTCGAGGTTCCAGTCCGGTATGGCAATATCATCGAGGTTTAATAATGGGCGCTCGGGGTTCTTGATGATGTCGCCATGGGTGTCTTTGGCCCAGGTGCCGTCAATACGGGTGATATCTTCACCGGCATCAAGCCTGTTCGCCAATTCGACGATAACTTCCTCGCCCTCATTTATACAAATCATATCGGTCATCGCGATACAGCGGTCTGGCTCAAGTGTTGGCCCGGGGCCGCCCCAGATAACCGGGACATCAAAATGTGCCTTGATGAGCTCGGTAACATACTTGGCTTCATTAAGTACACCCGAAATGACACTAAGACCGATGGCATCGGGATTGAAGTCTTTCAGTGTCTGGATCAGTGCCTTGTTTTCTTTTTCATTGAAGGGTTTGTAGCAGTTCCAGACCTTTTTTGAGCCATCGGCGGCCAGAAAAATACCTGGATAATCGGTGATGGCGTAATTATCCTTTTCTTCATAAGGAACAATGTGGTGATCCTTGAAGTAGATGATTTGTGAAGCGTGACCAGCGCGTTGCAATTCCCCCGAAAGCTGGGCTGGCGCCAGATTAAGACCGGTGAAGAGTTTGACGATTGCGATGCGAGCCATAAAATAACCTGCTGATTGAGTTCGTTAATCGGGCATTTTTTATACTGCCGGAAAAAACCGTGCACATATTCTAGCGTTTATGTGAAAAGTTTTTGTCCACCCTATGTTGACAGTTAGCCCAGATTTTCATGTTTTAATAGTATGAAAAGTACCATATTCCACGCTAAAAACAACCTGACGCTGAGTAGGTGATTGCTTTTCAGGCTGTTTTTGGCGTGTTTGGCCCAAAAAATGTAGCACCGCAGACGCCGTCGGGGGAGTGGTGATCACGCATCCAAATGATCAAAAGGTTGGCTGAAATTATTGGGCCCGAATGGATCGCACGCCATTTTCGTCGCCAATAATCAAAAGATCCGCTGGCCTAAGGGCAAAAAGGCCATTGCAAACCACCCCGGTGATATTGTTGATTTTCTCCTCGACCTGTCGTGGTACTTTGATAGGCATGTTGTAAACATCGAGAATGATATTGCCGTTATCGGTGGTGAAGCCTTCCCGTAAAACAGGGTTGCCACCCAGCTTGACAAGTTCCCTGCCAACATGACTTCGGGCCATCGGTATGACTTCTATCGGTAAAGGGAATGCACCGAGCTGTTTGACCCATTTGCTGCCATCTGCAATGCAGACAAACTCATCGGCAACGGCGGCGACAATCTTTTCCCGTGTCAGTGCGCCGCCACCACCCTTGATGAGCTCCAGTCGTTCATTGGTCTCATCAGCGCCATCAATATAAATACCGACACCATCCACACTGTTGAGATCATACACAGGAATGCCATGGGCGCGCAGCCGATTGGCAGACGCTTCAGAGCTGGCAACCGTTCCGTAGACAGAGGCTTTTATACCGGCTAGCAGGTCAATGAAGCAGTTGGCGGTTGAGCCTGTGCCGATACCGATGATCATGTCATCCTCGATGCGGGTTTTAAGGTAATCCAGTGCGGCCATGGCAACAGCCTGTTTTAATGCATCTTGGTTGGGAGTTGTAGACATGAGAGGCAGTTCGCTGATTTGACAAATGAGGCAGACATTATACGGTGCTATTTATCAGGGGCAATGTTATCAGGCGAATGCTGGCGAAATAGCAGAACAATCATTACTATGGGCAAAATTGTTTTGAGTTGCAATTCATGCCCCAAACCTACATAAAAAAAATTCTCGATGCCCGTGTTTACGATGTGGCGATTGAAACGCCTATAGATCACGCAGTATTTCTTTCGGAGCGTTTGAATAATACCGTTCTGATCAAACGCGAAGACCTGCAGCCTGTTTTTTCTTTCAAATTGCGGGGCGCCTACAACAAAATGTGCCAACTGACGGATTCGGAGAAAGCGTGTGGTGTTGTTGCCGCTTCTGCAGGAAATCATGCGCAGGGCGTAGCACTGTCGGCGGCAAAAATGGGTATCAAGGCGACGATAGTGATGCCAAGTACAACACCACAAATCAAGGTCGATGCTGTGAAGGCAAGAGGAGGCAAGGTTGTTTTGCATGGCGACACCTATGATGAAGCCTCTACTTTTGCCAAAGCCTTGGTCAGGGAAAAAGGCATGTGTTATGTGCATCCCTACGATGACCCCGATGTGATTGCCGGTCAGGGAACGATCGGCATGGAGATACTTCGCCAGCATACGGGAAAGATCGATGCTATTTTTCTGCCTGTTGGTGGCGGCGGCTTATGTGCCGGTGTATCGGCTTATGTGAAATATGTACGCCCTGAAACCCGAATCATTGCTGTAGAACCTGAGGATGCAGCCTGCCTTAAAGCGGCGATGGAAAAAGGCCGTCGTGTGAAGCTGCCCCATGTCGGGCTTTTTGCTGACGGAGCTGCTGTTGCCCAGATTGGCAAGGAGACATTCCGTGTTCTTCGAAAAACGGTTGACGAGGTTATGACGGTCTCAACCGACGAAATCTGTGCAGCAATCAAGGATATTTTTGATGATACACGCTCGATTGCGGAACCTGCCGGCGCACTCGCTCTGGCAGGCCTGAAGAAGTATGTAGAGACGCATAAGGTCAGTAACCAAACCCTGTTGGCTGTTGATAGTGGAGCCAATACAAATTTTGACCGGCTTCGTTTTATTTCCGAACAGACGGAAATTGGTGAAAAACGCGAGGCCATTCTGGCTGTGACTATCCCTGAAAAACCGGGGAGCTTCAAGAAATTCTGTCAAACCATTGGCAAGCGAAATATTACTGAATTCAACTACCGCTTTAATGATGACAAGGATGCGCATATCTTCGTGGGCATTCAGGTTTCCCCTCAGGGCCGGGATCGCGAAGAGCTGAAAGCCGTGCTGGAAAAAAGAGGCTACCCCGTCATGGATATGACAGATAACGATATCGCCAAGCTGCATGTGCGACATATGGTTGGCGGACATGCCCCCGGTGTTGAGCATGAACTGGTGTATCGATTCGAATTTCCGGAACGACCCGGTGCGCTTTTGCAGTTTTTAACGGGGTTGGGCGAAAGGTGGAACATCTCCATGTTTCACTACCGCAATCATGGTGCCGCTTATGGGCGGGTACTGGTGGGCATGCAAGTACCGGAAAATGAGCGAAGCCAGGTAGAGTCCTATCTCAAACAACTCAACTATCCTTATCGGGATGAAAGTAAAAACCCGGCCTACCAGTTATTCCTCAGTTAAGTAGCCGGCCATAAGCGGTATTGGCAAGAGTGAATAGAGTCATCTGCACTTTATAATTTTTTTGTCTGTTGCGATAAAGTCCAGCGGTATATCCCATGACGCGCTGTTGAGTTTGTCGGCTTGCTGGCATTGGTGCGCAACACCAATGAGGGTTGGTTTTGCTGTACCCGGCCTCCCGGCACAGCGTTGCCGAAAGGCAAAAGCCCTGTCATAAAAACCGCCACCCATTCCCAGTCGGTTGCCTTCGTTATCAAAGGCGACAAGCGGCATGATGACGAGATCAAGTGAGAAAGGTGGCCGCTTTTTTTTGCCGGGTAAAGGCTCGGGTATTCCGAAATAATTACAATGCAGAGGCTCATTTCTCTTGACCGGCGCGAACCACATGATTTTTTGGCGTAGGGGTTGTAAAACGGGGAGGTAGGTATGCTTGCCCATCGTCTGCGCTATCATCATCAGTTCGATCGGGTCGATTTCACCATCATCAGCTATATAAAAGGCAATATGTTTGCTTCGAATAAAGGCGGGATGTATTTTCAGACGGTTGCTCAGATCAAGGGCGGCCTGTTGCTGCTGTTTAACGGAGAGCGACTGTCTGGCCTGGCGGAACTTCTTTCTGAGTGTATTGCGGGATTCGGGCATGACTGTTCTGGATATAAAAGAGTCCCAAGGTGCCGCTGCTGAATTTACCTTGAACCCGGGGTTCAAGGTGGGAAAAACTGTGATAAAAAAGGCTCCCCGACTTGCGGGTATGCACACCATCATCAACGAGTAGCTCCCGAGGTAACACTTATCGGCTCAAGGATGTCTCAACTGGCAAACACCCCAGGTACTCCGTTTCAGTATAACGCTTACTCTGTAAATTCACACCTCTAATTGTGAGAATCCGCGCGCATTACGGAAATCACCCTGACACGCCTGATGATAACCTGATGTTGTAATCCACAGAAACGCCGCGAAACAGAAAGTAAGGAAGAAAAAAGCAGGTTCAGCTGGAGAAAAATCAGAGTTGTAGCTGGCTTTGGCCGCCGAGAGCCTGACTGATTTTATCGGTAAGGCGTTTGAGGTCATCTCTATTGCTGGTAGCCGTTGAGCCTTCTGTCAGCAATTCGTGTGCAATATTCAATGCGGCCATCACAGCGATGCGCTCGAGGCCAATAACACCCGCTGACTTGATGGAGCGCATTTGCTGGTCGAGGTATCTTGCCGAGGCGAGCAGGGACTCCTGTTCGTCGCTTGGGCAGCTGACCTGATAGTCTCTGTCGAGTATACGAACGGTAACGGTATCTTTGCTCATAATGACCTGTTGCTCATGCTGGTGAATCAAGCCTTGATATCAAGTTTTTGAAGTTTTTCAATCATGGTTTCGACGCGAGTCAAGGCTACCTGGTTTTTCTTGATCAGCTCCTTGCGCTCTTTTTCCCAATCACTTTCACGAGAACGCAAAACAGCGTTTTCCTTTTCTATCTTGTTGCAATGATAGATGAGCTGGTCAATTTGATGTTCAAGGGCAGATAGTTGTTCGTTGCTCATGGCCGACTGTCTTGAAGAATGATTTCAATGCTAACTATAGTGCCAGTTTATTTTCGGGTCAATTATTTAAGCGTAACTGTTAAAGTGTTTTGTGAGCTTTCCTGCTCGGATGTTGGCTGGATTTTCTGAAACAGGTAATTTGTGGCTGTTTCCACTGTCGGGGAGCGAGTCCTGAATGTATTTTGTGAAGGTGCATGACTTGGGCGTGAGTGATAGCATGCGAGCTTCATTCAAGTCGGTAAAATTCATGAGTCAGGCGTTTACCTTTTCAGACATTGCAGATGTTTTTGTGCGCGAAGGGTTTTTATTGAGCCCTGCCGAGTGCCATGGTTGGGGCTGCGGTATTCTAGCTGCAGGCTATCGTTTGCAGCCGGAGCAATGGCAGCAGCAACTCACTGATTTCGCAGGTGAAAATCCGTCCCGGGTGATTGCAGATGTCTTGCTTGCCTTCTATGAATTGAGCCTGCAACAGATGGAAGAGGGTTTTGGTTTGGTGCTTCTTCTTCCAGAAGATGAGTACCCGCTAGCTCAGCGTAGCGAAATGCTGGGCGACTGGTGCGGCGGCTTTTTGCATGGATTTGCCACCCTGCAGGCAGAGGCAAGCAGGGAGATACGCGAGATTCTTGAGGATTTTGCGGCCATCGCGCAGATTGACGCTTCTGATGCCGGCAGTAATGCCCCGGAGAGTGATTACACGCATCTGGTGGAATATGTGCGAATGGCCGTGATAACACTGTTTCTTGAATTTAACCAACCGGGAGGAAGTGTCCGTGAACGCCACTAGGACAAAAGCAGCTAACCGGCGTCTGAAACCGGCTCAGAAGCAAGTACAGTCAGGAAAAAAAACAACTGATCAGGCAAAAGTGGTAAAAAATATTACGAGGCAGGAGTTCAGTCGTCGTCGGCAACGCTTGATGGAGGCGATGGAGCCTAACAGCATAGCCATTATTCCGGGAGCCCATGAAGTTAAGCGGAATGCCGATACGGAGTATGCATTCCGACAGGATAGCGACTTTTTTTATTTGACCGGATTTCCCGAGCCGGATGCTGTTGCTGTACTGATTCCGGGTCGGCCTCATGGGGAATTTGTGCTTTTCTGCAGGGAAAAGGATGCAACACGGGAATTGTGGACAGGTTACAGGGCGGGACAAAAGGGCGCCTGTGATGACTTTGGTGCCCATGATGCATTTCCGATCGGTGATATTGATGAAATCTTGCCCGGCCTGCTCGAAGGGCGGGAGCGGGTCTACTATGCCCTTGGCAAAGACCCGGAATTTGATCAGCATGTGATGGCCTGGGTAAACACGATTCGTTCAAAAGTGAGATCCGGAGCGGTTCCGCCGGGCGAATTTCTTGATCTCGACCATTTATTGCACGATATGCGGTTGTATAAAAGTGCAGCAGAGGTTGAGATGATGCGTTATGCGGCAGCGGTTTCGGCGCGTGCCCATAAGCGGGCCATGCGTTTTTGCAAGCCCGGTGTGATGGAATATCAACTCGAAGCGGAAATATTGCACGAATTTGCACTGTCGGGTTGTCGGCATGCTGCCTACAGTACAATTGTT
>JAGRJA010000203.1 GCA_020443005.1 Pseudomonadales bacterium | reverse complement strand
TCCACATTGACCCTTTTCTTTCAGGGCGAACACTCTTTTACTAACAGTCTGCTTCACGGCAGTTTCGAAGTAGTGTCGATAGCAACTACCACCGGCTTTGCTACCGATGACTTTTCGACCTGGCCACTCTTTCTGCCCTTCATGTTATTTTTTCTTTCCTTTATGGGTGGCTGTGCCGGTTCAACTGCCGGTGGCATGAAGGTTATCCGCATTCTTCTGTTGTGGCGTCAGGGCTTGCGAGAATTAAGCCGATTAATACATCCGAACGCCATTATCCTGATCAAACTCAGAAACCGCACTGTTCCCGACAAGGTGATCGAGTCAGTTTGGGGTTTCTTTGCTGTTTACATTGTTGCGTTTGCTTTTATGATGCTCGCCTTGCAGGCAACTGGAATGGATGCCGTCAGTTCCTTTTCAGCAGTAGGCGCATGCATCAATAATCTGGGCCCGGGTCTGGAAAATGTTTCAGCCCATTACAGCGACATTAATTCAGCAGCAAAATGGATACTCTGTTTTGCCATGCTTCTGGGGCGGCTTGAAATATTTACCCTGCTTGTTTTGTTTACACCGATGTTCTGGAAACACTAGAAAACAATGCAAACAACAATGGCGCACAACAAACCCTGTACACTTGCCATTCTGGGAATGATTGTTTGTGCAGGCCTTTTTGTCCGTAGTGTTATCGGCCTTGCTGACATCAACTATCTGCTCTATCACGGCTACCTTCAGGACGATGCCTACTATTACTTTGTCATTGCCAAAAATATAGCACGCAATGGTCTGGTCAGTTTTGATGGTGAAACCCTTACCAATGGCTTTCACCCACTTTGGCAATTTCTGATAACGCCCTTCTGGTTTCTTTTTTCCGATGAAAACTCGGCCGTTCTTGCGAGCATGTGGCTGGCAATAATATTGAATTGCTGCGGTATCTTTTTGATCTTCCACCTTGTCAAGCGCCTGACAAATGACTCCCTGATCGGCTTATTTGCTGCCGCCCTTTTTTCACTGCATGGCACTTTTACCGGAGATCATTTTAACGGGCTGGAAACCAGCCTCAACAGCACCTTGCTTATCTTGTTCTGTCTCCAGTACCTTCGTCTTATCGAAAACATTCGTGTTACAACGCTTTCAGGTTTTTTTCTTTTCGGGTTTATTGCCAGTCTGGTTTTTCTTGCCAGAACTGACAATGCCTTTGTCGTTATTGCACTTTATCTTGGTCTGTTTTTTTGTTGTGTCAAAAACAGGGTTGGCGGCGGTTTCCTTGTGGCCGGTTTTACCGGCGCTGCCTTTGTGGCACCCTGGTTAATCTGGAGCTATTTTCATTTTGGCTCGATTGTTCAGAGCAGCGGTTTATCAGGTGGTATTTACTGGTATCAGGACTGGCGAGAGACAAACACCTTTTTCCAGAATGCCAGCATCGGGATAATGGAGGCCTTGCGTCAGATCGACATTGTTGCCCGTTCGTTTATTATCAATCTCAAAGATAACTTCGGTTTTGCAATCGGTTTGATCTATATAGCGCTTTCCCTCGCCAGTGTGTTTTTTATTCGAAAAAAAAATCACGCTCTGTTTTCAAAACTGCTACTTGTCACGCCCTTTGTTCTGGGTCTCACTGTCACTTTCTGCTACCACACATTTGTTCGCGCTTTTGTGCGCATATGGTATGAAGCGCCTCTCTCCATTGTCTTTATTCTGATTATTTCACTTCAAATCTGTTTTCTTGCTTCCTTGCTGCAAAAAAAATTCAATCCACTGCCGGCAAAAATGATTTTGGCTGGCGGTGTTCTGATTTTTCTTCTGTATTTTCACCCTCCATTATTAACACTGAAAAACCAGGGCAAGACGCCAGACTATGACCGACTTCTGGCTGCTCAGTGGATACAAAAAAATCTCCCGGAAAATACCGTTCTCGGCGCAGGGAATGCTGGCATACAAGCCTACTACTCGCATCGCAAACTGATTAATCTGGATGGCGTCGTTAACATTGATGCGCACAATGCCCGTATGGAAAAACGCTTCAACGAATACCTGTTAAACAGCGGTGTTCAATATATTCTTGAAAACAAAGGGGGCCTGATTCATTACTGTAATGAAAACCCTTTTTACCGGTGCGAAAAAATAGCCGCTTTCGGAAAGTCAAAGCAACCGGTTCAAATTGTTAAGGTTATTCCTCTCGATAACGAGAAGCCTTGAAGTTTATAACTTGCTTGCCCAATCAGCAAAACAGCTTTTCAGGCTGCATTTATATAAGGGTGCAACTATCTTGCGTTGTAATAAGCCTTTTCTGAAACATCGTGATACTGTTCTACATTTTTTCTGAATACCGACCAGTTTTCATATACCTTCTTGGAAATCGCATCACTCTGTACCTGTTCCTTCAAAACCTGTTGGGAAACTTTTTTCAGTTCCCGGAGAACATCTTTCGGAAATGCTCGTACCGATACACCATGCTTTTCCTTAAGCTCAATCAACGCAGCATTGTTTCTTGCGGTATATTCATCCAGCATGTTCTGGTTTGTGGCTCGAGCAGCAATCTCTACAATGGCTTGCAAATCTTTTGGCAAACTGTTCCACGCTTTTTTATTGACTGTAAATTCCAGTGTTGGCCCGGCTTCGTGCCAACCGGGATAATAATAATATTGCGCCGCCTGATGAAGCCCGAAGGTTAAATCGTTATAAGGGCCGACCCATTCGGTCGCATCAATCACACCGGTTTGCAGGGCCGTGAAAATTTCACCACCAGGAATATTAACGGCTGTACCCCCCAGGCGATTCAGCACCTCTCCGCCAAAACCCGGTATTCGCATTTTCAGGTTTTGCAGATCGGCTACCGAGTTTATCTCCCTGTTAAACCAGCCACCCATCTGCACACCGGTATTACCGCCGGGAAAGGGCACCAAATTATAGGGCTCGTAAACTTCCCGCCATAATTCAAGACCACCACCATAATAGAGCCAAGCATTCATCTCCTGGGCATTAAGACCAAAGGGAATCGCTGTAAAAAACTGGGCAGCCGGTATTTTTCCCTTCCAGTAATAGGCTGCACTGTGACCCATTTCCACACTACCAAGAGAAACCGCATCAAAAACACCCAGAGCCGGTACAATTTCGCCGGCACCGTGCACCTGTATATCAAGACGCCCATTACTCATTCTGCGTACAGCTTCTGCAAAATATTCTGGTGCCATGCCAAGCCCCGGAAACTTCTTCGGCCAGGAAGTTACCATTCGCCACTGGTAGTGCCTGTCATTATCTGTCGAATGCTTTCCTGCTTTTGCTGTGTTCTGCGCAAAAGCATCACCCGCTTTCTGCTGCACCAGCATTGACGACACAATGACAAGTGCGGCCAAAAGCACCAGAACCAGCAGAGGCATAAGATTGATTGTTTTTTTCATCCCACCAGACCTATAAGCCCTGTAAATTTGCATGGCTCAACATCAGCCATTTTACGCCTTCGTAGTCAAAGTTGACTTGCACGCGTGTTCTGTTGCCACTTCCTTCAACATTGATGATATGACCCTCACCAAAATGCGCGTGCGAAACCCTTTGTCCAAGACTTAAACCCTGCTCGGTATCCGTCGCATTATTCTGGAACAGGTTGCTCACACGAGAACCAAAACTCACTGGCCGTTCTACTTGAGCGTTTATGCGCACCTCGCGCAATAATTCTGAAGGTATTTCCCGGATAAACCGCGACGGCATATTGTAATTTTCATTGCCGTGCATTCGACGAACCTCGGCATAACAGAGGTAGAGTTGTTGCATTGCGCGTGTCAGACCGACATAGCACAATCGTCTTTCTTCCTCCAAACCATCCAAGTCATCCATCGACATACGATGAGGAAAAAGATTTTCTTCCATGCCGGCCAAAAAAACCACCGGAAACTCCAGCCCTTTCGCTGAATGAAGCGTCATCATTTGCACACTGTCTTCATATTCTTTGGCTTGTCCTTCGCCAGCCTCAAGCGCTGCCGTATCCAGAAATTGTCTCAGTACCGACCGCTCGTCTTCTTCGGGCTCAAAACTTTTGCAGGCACTGACAAGCTCCTCAAGGTTTTCCACTCGCTGTCGGCCCTTTTCACCCGCTTCTTTTTTATGAAAATCGATCAGGCCGCTTTTTACGATAATATGGTCAACCAGCTCGTCAAACGGCACGGCACCAGAAACCGCTTCAAAATTCTCAATCAACTCGATAAAAGCCTGCAAGGCATTAGCTGCTCGTGCCTTGAAAGTTTTGTGTTCCAGCAAGGACCTTGCTGCGGCCCATAAGGAGCCGCCATGTTCTCGGACATATTGCCGCAAAACTTCGACGGTTTTTTCACCAATTCCTCTTGTTGGTGTGTTTATTATCCGCTCTACAGCAGTGTCATCATCGCGGTTTTGTACAAGCCTCAAATAGCACAGCGCATTGCGAATTTCTGCGCGTTCATAAAAACGCTGGCCACCATAGACACGGTAGGCAACACCTTCCCGAAGCAATGCTTCCTCCAAAACCCGCGATTGGGCATTCGAACGATAAAGAATCGCAATTTCCGAGCGTTGACCACCTCGCTCCACCCAATCCTTGATACGCTCAACGATAAAACGGGCTTCATCCTGTTCGTTGAACGCTGCGTACAGCAGGATGGGCTCTCCCTCACCCTTGTCCGTCCAAAGCTCTTTTCCCAGTCGACTCTCGTTGTTGGCGATTACATGGTTTGCAGCATTCAATATTGTGCCGGTAGATCGGTAATTCTGCTCAAGCCGAACCATTTTTACCGGAGCAAAATCCTGTGAGAATCGCTGTATGTTTTCAATACGGGCGCCCCGCCAGCCATAGATTGACTGATCATCATCACCAACGGCAAAAACATGAGCAGACTTGCCGGCAAGCACCCTTAGCCAGGCATACTGAATCGTATTGGTATCCTGGAATTCATCCACCAAAATATGTTGAAATCGCTGTTGATAATGTTTGAGGAGTTGCGGGTTTTTAAGCCAAAGCTCATGTGAGCGCAACAGCAGCTCCCCAAAATCAACCAGACTTCCCTTGTAACAGGCTTGCTCATAATCAAGATAAACCGCCTGAAGGGTATCC
>JAGRJA010000202.1 GCA_020443005.1 Pseudomonadales bacterium | reverse complement strand
GCCACAGGCCGGTGCCATGGCCAGTACCATCTGTTCCTGATTCTGCTTGGTGATGCCATAGATGGAGCTGGGGTGGATGAGTGAATTCTCGTCTGTTGCCATCAGTTCTACAGGGCCGCCGCTAACGGGGCATTTGCATTCAAAATCGCCGGCAGCCATATCGGCATCCAGGCGCGCACCGGGGTAGACAATCCCGGCACTGCTTTTATAACGGCCTTCACCGTAAATGGAGCGGGAAGATGCTACCACCAGCTTGTTGATGGTTTTTTCCTTGCGGGCCAGAATCTCGAGCAGGATGGCGGTACCGCGAACATTTACATCCACATAACGCTCGATTTCATACATGGACTGGCCTGTGCCGGTTTCTGCCGCGTAGTGGACGACAGCATCGACGCCTTCCAGCGCCCTGATCCAGTCGCCATGATTACGCACATCGCCTTCAACAAAGGTGGCTTCTGCTGGCAGATACTGGAAAAGCTCTGATTCGCGGGGGTTTTCTCCGTGGATCTGGGGGGAGAGGCTGTCCATGCAAACGACCTGATGGTCGCGGGAAATCAAAGCTTTTGCCAATCGGCTACCGATGAACCCGGCTCCGCCGGATATGAGAATCTTCACTGAAACCACCTCTTTGTGCGCAAAAACGGCTGAAGCCGATGCGAAAATTATTGATGCAGGGTCAAGAGCTTCGGGCTTGTCTTATTGGGTAGAGGAAAAACAGATGCCTGAGACAGATGATCGCTGCCTTTTTATCAGGCAGAACTCTGCCAGAACGCTCGCTTCCCCTCGATGTGCAAAACAGGCCCGACAAACCCTTTTCGCTTGCAGGAACTGCGCAGAAGTATAGTGGATTTGGTCTTTGATGTGTAGCGCGGCACGGCCATACAGCGGTGGCCAGGGCGGCGTCTGTCGATTATTTTGCGTACATCTTTGCTATTATACGGCGGCTTTGCTTCAGTCATACCCGAACGCCCTACAGGAAGGAGATTCTCATGCACAGTTCCAGCGAGCCGCTATTCGATGCCGAAGTGGCTGGTCCCAATTTTCTGATTGTAGGTGCAGCCAAGTCGGGTACAACCTCGCTTTACTACTGGCTTGATCAACATCCTGATATTTTCTTTTCCGAGGTGAAGGAGCCCTGCTTTCTCTGTTATGCCGGAGGCACTATGCCATCCGACAAGGTCGGGCCAGATGTGACTGACAACCCGCACATCTACCGCAAGCTGTTCGAGGGTGGAAAAAACCGGCATTTGAGGGGTGAGGCAACGGCGATTTATCTTTATCTTCACGAAAGAACCATCAGCAATATCAAGGCCTTCTTGCCTTCTGCAGAAAAGACCAAAATTATCATGGTGCTTCGAAATCCGGTTGACCGCGCCTTTTCGCAGTACATGATGAATATTCGGGATCTGCGTGAAACGCTGAGTTTTGAAGAGGCTATCGAGGCTGAAGCTGCTCGCAAGCAAAACAATCTGAACTCGGATTTCTTTTATCTTGATCGCGGATTTTATTATGCCCAGGTGAAGGATTACCTTGAAAATTTCAGCGATGTCAAAGTCTATCTCTTTGAGGATCTGCTCGGGGATCCCCGTGCTGTTGTAGATGATATGCTCGATTTTCTGGGCGCCCGCAAGGATGTTTCCATCAACATGGAAGAAACCTTTAATGTTTCCGGTCGACCAAAATTTCCGTTGGTGAACAAGCTTCTGCTTTCCGATAATCCGCTCAAAACCTTTGTCAGAAAAGTGGTGCCCAGGCGACTTTGGAACAGCAGCGTCGAGAAAATCAAAAATTTTGTCTTCAAGAAGAATCTCAGCAAGGAAAAGCTGGATGACAGAACCCGTGCCGAGCTGATTGAGGTGTACCGGGAAGATGTTGGCCGTTTGGCGACATTGTTGAACAGAAACCTTGATCACTGGCTGAAGTAACTGAAAATTTTCGGCCTGTTGTCTTGTCGCTCGCCCCTTTTTACTGTATAAATTAACAGCTGTTTATAAGTACAGCCTTTTCAGGGTTTTACTGTTATTTTCTGTAAAAAGAGGGTGTCTCATGCTCCAGCATCTCAGCATACGCAATTTTGCCATTGTTGATCAGCTCGATATTGAATACAGTGAGGGCCTGACGGCAATCACCGGTGAAACCGGGGCTGGCAAGTCGATTACACTCGATGCACTGTCGCTGGCACTGGGTGACCGTGCCGACAGCAGCGTTGTGCCGGAAACTGCTGAAAGGGCTGATATAACCGCGAGTTTTGATATCAATGGCCTGACCCGGGCCGCGCTCTGGCTGGAACAGCGGGACCTTGCCAATAGTACAGACGAATGCCTGTTGCGCCGGGTGATTACCCGCGAAGGGCGCTCTCGCGCCTATATCAATGGTCATCCTGCAACCCTGCAACAATTGCGGGAGCTTGGTGAGATGTTGATTGATATCCACTCCCAGCATGAGCATCAATCACTTCTGCAAAAAGAAAATCATCGCCATTTGCTTGACAGTTTTGCCGGGTCAACAGCGCTTGCGGCCACTGTTGAAAAAGCCTACCAGAGCTGGAAAGAGAAACGGGAGCAATTGCAGGCCCTGTATGGCCGCAATCAGGAAGATGAGGCCCGTATCCAGCTGCTCCGCTACCAGCTTGATGAGCTGGGGCAACTTAACCTTGAGGCAGAAGAGTTCCGGCGCCTCGAAGCAGAGCAGAAGCAGCTTTGTCATGCCGATGAATTATTGAGCACCGGCGAACAATTGCTCTCATTATGCGGTGGTTCGGAAAATGATGAACCCTGTCTGGCCTCCCTTATCCGTCAGGCTTTGCGTGTACTTTCTGCAAGCCGTGAAAAAACCACTCATCTTGTAGAAGCGGGTCAGATGTTGCAGGCTGCCGCGATACAGATCGAGGAAGCCATTCGCGAGTTGTCACACCACCAGCAACGGGTTGAAGTGAATCCGGAAAGGCTTTTGCAGGTGGAAGAGCGTCTTGGCACTATTTTTCAACTGGCCAGAAAGCACCGCATAAACCCGGAAGATATTCCTTCGTTTGCCGAAACACTGGAACAGGAATTACTGAGATTGAATCCCGGTGATGATGTCGTTGATTTGCTGGAAAAAGAAGTAGAGGCATCACTTGATTCATACACCAGACTGGCATCCGCCCTGAGCAGCCAGCGGAAAAAAGCGGCCGGAAAACTTTCAGTGGCGATAAACGCCGAATTGCAGCGTTTGCATATGTCGTCTTGCCAGTTAAAAATCGATTTGCAAAAACTGCCGGCACCTTCGGCAAAGGGGGGCGAAACTGTCGAGTTTCTTGTCACAACCAACCCGGGGCAGTCAGCACAGCCCCTGCGCAAGATTGCGTCAGGTGGTGAACTCTCCCGTATCAGCCTTGCGATACAGGTGGTGACTGCCCGACATCGGGTAACGCCAACGCTGGTTTTTGATGAGGTGGATGTCGGTATAGGCGGTGAAACGGCTGTTGTGGTTGGTGAACTTTTGCGTGCTTTGGGTGAACGGGTGCAAGTGTTATGTGTAACCCATCAGGCGGTGGTTGCAGCAAGAGCGCATCAGCATTTGCGAGTCAGTAAGGAAGCAGCAGGCAAACGGGTTAAAACAGCACTTACCCTTTTGAAAACAGAGCAACGGGTGGAGGAAATAGCCCGAATGATGGGGGGAGCAGCGCATATTGAAGAATCCCGGGCGCATGCGCAGAAAATGATGGCCTGAGGGCTGAGGCCTGCTTCAGGTCCAAAAAATGTCTGCTTAACGAAAGACGGGTGGCGTTGTACTGGCCAACATTGTACCGACCAACATTGTACCGACCAACATTGTACTGACCGGGGCTAGTGATCAGAAGAGGTGTTGTTGGCATTGCCGCATTCATGCTTGTCCGGGCAGCAAAGGTGCATGAATTCAAACAGGATATCGCGTGCATCCTTGCGCTTATGTCCAATCGCTTCCATAGCATCAAGCAAAATTTCAAACAGCAGCCGTTTACGGTTTTCCGACGCTGTCTGCTCCCTTCGACAATGAAACAACTCCATCAGCGTTGTTCCGCAATTGCAGTTTCGATAGATTTCAAGATAAACCTGCGGGTCGGCATTCTCGTCCTCAACCGGTCTGATATCGCTGTTCACATGCGGAAGGGAATGGGTGCGTTCAAAAAAATCAATTTCATCACTGTATACGGTATTACACATCGGGCAGGTTTTCGGGAAGGAGTCCGGTTCCAGGCAGGCGTATTTGAATTCGGTCGGGCTCGGGTAGTTGTGGTTGAGGTCTTTTTTGTCGCTCATGACACAATAAATCCATCGTTAGTTTCGGGTAAACCAAAAAACCGGTTTAAAAGGCCAAGCTGTTCTTCCAGTTCATAATCCACATCCTTGGCCAACACATCCAGCAGAATCAGCGCGTTTACAGTGGCATCGGACTCGTCGATTTCACGGAAGCGTTTTACAAAACACTTGTTGAGCTCTTTCAGATTGCTGTAGGTATCTTCCATGTTGTCAAGGTTGACCGGAAGTGCCGGGTCACGCAAATGCTCAAGGTAGCGTTTCAGCAGAAAAAAGGAAGCGGCGCGTACCAGTGTTTCCGAGTCATTGGCTAACGGCAGGTGGAATAGCCCCATTGGTTTTAGAGGAATTGTGTAGGGGCAGGGGCTCAGTGAGCAAATAAGCCCGAAGAGTGAGCTCAGGGCGCGTTGTATTGTTGTTTTGGCACTGTATTGGCGTTGACCCGTTTCTACCTCGAGACGAACCTCTTCAAACGAGTCGCCAAACGATGCGCCGGCAAACAGAAAAGCCAGATTACGGGCGATCGGGCAATAGGGGTGTTGACTGCTTTCGAGTGTGCAGTGCGAACACTGGTGATGATCCAGTTTGGCCCAGTCCGGTGCCGTAAAGTCTTTATCAATGTGAATATTGTCTGATGCATCAAGATTCACCACGATCTGGTGGCAGCTGGCATCATTGTGGGTGATTTTGTATTTTAACGAATTGCTCATGCTTTCACTCGCCCTGTTGGGAAATCGGCAGGTTAATGGTGAAAGTTGTGCCTCTGCCGATTTCACTATCCACTTTTATCGTGCCGCCATGGCGCTGGATAATGTCATGTGAAATCGACAGCCCGAGCCCCGTGCCTTGACCGACCGGCTTAGTCGTAAAAAAAGGCTCAAAAATTGTCTTCAGGGTTTCGGGTTTTATGCCAGAGCCGTTATCGCTGATGGCGATGCTTACTTCGTTTTCAAGCTTTTTGGTGCGTATTGTGATTTGGCCCTGGTCATCGATGGCGTGTGCGGCATTGACCAGTAAATTAATGAAAACCTGGGAAAGCTGGGTTTCCGAGCCCTCCAGCAGCGGGATGCTTTCGTCAAAATCGCGCACCACCTCGGCCTTGTACTTGATTTCATTGCGTGCCAGATTCAGGGAGGTTTCTATGCATTTATGCAGGTCAACGGGCGCATAGCCCTCCTGTTTTTCGTGAGAAAAACATTTAAGGTCACTGACGATCTTGCGAATACGGTTGATACCGTCCCGCGTTTCTTCGACCATTGAGCTGAAGTCATCCAGCGCGAAATTGATATCATCACTATCAACTGCGGGTTCATTGATTTCTGCAAGCAGTTTTTCAAAAGCCGCTTCGCCCAGCGTTTTGCGTGCCTGAATAATGGTGGCAGCAAACTGGCAGAGATACTCATTGAATGTATCGATATTTGATGCAACAAAAGCGATGGGGTTATTGATCTCATGGGCAATACCGGAAGACATTGTGCCAAGTGAAGCCATTTTTTCGGAATGCAATAACAGGCTCTCAACCTTGTTGATGGCGGCATCCTTTTCCTTGACCAGATTCAGCAGTTTATCATTCTGTTTCTTGATGGCGGTGATATCGGTGCTGAGGCTGATGTAACCTTGTCCATGATCCGACAGAAGCGGTAATGGAAATATAAAAGTATCTGTCCAATAGTGGGTTCCGTCTTTTTTGCTGTTGCAGATTTCGCCGTGCCAGACCTTTTGTTGCGATAGTTTTGCCCAGAGGTTTTGCCAGAATTCAGCATCATGGTGATTGGACTTCAATAGGCTGATGTTGCGGCCAATAATTTCATCTGCCGGGTAGCCACAGAGTTGAACATATTTCTGGTTGGCAAAGGTGATCACGCCGTTGTTGTCAGTCGTTGTTACGCAATATTCATCAATTATCTTGCCGAGTGGGCCGAGTGCCTTTTTGTTGAGTTTGTGTTCGTTGGCATGCACCTCAATCAATTGCAGCTTTGCGCCAAATTCATCCTTGCTCAGGGAGGAATACTCTGCCATTTGGGCATGTACTTTCCGTGAAGCCATATAGGTTTTGTAGAGAATGATAATAACGACCAGTAAAACAATAACGGACAGCAGCAGGTAAAAAGTGGTTTGGTTCAGATTTTCGGTGACTGTACTGAGGTAATCCATAAATGCTCCCTGATCGGTTTTCCTGCCTGCTGTTTCTGGTCCTGATTAGATAGTTGCGTTATTGGCCGGGTTGTCGAGGGATTTTGCCATCATTTGCAGTTCGTTTTCCTGCTCTCGCACACGGGCAGCCAGCATTCTGTTCTCCACCATAATGTCACGAAAACGCAAACCTTCGCGAATGGTTTCGACCAGTATTTCGTCATCCCACGGTTTGGCGATAAAACGGAATGCGCCTGCCTTGTTAATGGCAGACATCAGGGTTTCAATATTGACGGCACCGGTGAGCACAATGCGCATGGCATCGGGCTGTACTTCTTTTAATTGTCTGAGAAACTCAAGGCCATCTATACCGGGCATACGGCAGTCTGAAATAACAAGGTCAAAAATACAGGAGTTGGCCCTCTTCAGGGCGTCCGTCGCGTTAAGGTAGGCTTCGATATCCAGATCTTTCTGTTTGCGTAATGAACGATGCAAGGACTTCAGTATGTTTTCCTCGTCATCAACCAGCATTATTTTGTACATAGTGTGCGCCCACCCCGGTTCGTTGTTTGTTTTGTCATTCAAGAAGCAGGGTGTCAGGGCGAAAGCGGGCAATGTGAGATATTGTCACCACCGGATTATTCCCTGCTTTGTATCAACTCTACTACGAACATTGTTTTAGGCAATTGCAAAACGCCTGGTTTTTTCCTTGGTAAGACAGGTGGTTTATTGTTGGGTGTGAACGGTCGTTTCTGGCGGCCGTATTACTGCTTCGATGGCATAGAGGCTCATCGGCAGCGGTCACCTTCAGGCTTGTCAGTGCGATTGACATGGCTGCAGAGGGGCAGTAGCTTGTCGGGCAGACAAAAAATCAGGATGAAAGGGTATTCAATGAAAGCAGG
>JAGRJA010000201.1 GCA_020443005.1 Pseudomonadales bacterium | reverse complement strand
ATCACTTCCAGAACTGTGTTACCTGTATTGATGTCGTTGCTGATACTGGTGCGTGTTGGCATTGAAAACTGCTTGAGCTGTCTGGAAGTTCTTCTTTGTATGATTTCGGGGTAATCATCGTCAAGCTGACTCAATTCAACCCTGAGTGTTTCCCGTATTTTTTCGATGCGTTCAGCGTTGTCGCCAAGTGGCTGGTCGTTTTCATCAAGCACATAAAAGGTGTCATTGGTGTAGCCGCTTCTCGAGTCGTAAAGTCTGGCATCCTGAACACTGAGATTGAGCGCATCCAGTGTTGTCACGATTGCTGCAAAAAGGTTGTCTGTATTTTTGCTGCGGATAAATATCTGTGTTGCACTTTCGAAGCCTCTTGAATGAGGCTTGCGAATCAGTATCAGTGGTTCATCGCTTTGGTGATTTAATACAGCCTGTGTATGCCAGACGATATCGCTATCGGTTTCGCGCATGAAATAGTCGTCAGAGTAGTTTTTCCACAGCTGTTCAATCGCTTCGGCGGCAAAGCCGCGATTTTTCAGTTTCTCCATGGCTGAGCGCTGGCACTCTTCAATCCATTCCTGTTTGTCGACAGGATTTTCAAGGCCGCGCCGGAGCGCCCGTTTGGTTTCGAGGTAAAGCTGTCTGATGAGGGATGCTTTCCAGGATGTCCACAGGTCCGGGTTGGTGGCATTAATATCGGCTACCGTGAGGGCATAGAGGTAGTCAAGGTGAAGCTGGTCACCCATTTCCAGAGCGAAGTTGTGAATGACTTCCGGGTCTGAGATATCCTGCCGCTGTGAAACACCGCTCATCAATAAATGCTTTCTTACCAGCCAGGCAATAAGGTTGCTGTCGCGTTTGTTGAAATTGTGTAATTCGCAAAATTGAAGGGCAATTGCAGCACCAATTTCCGAGTGATCACCACCTCGACCCTTGCCAATATCGTGAAACAGACCGGCGATGTAGAGAAGTTCGATTTTAGGCAGGCGTTTGACAATATGTG
Source organism: Pseudomonadales bacterium (assembly GCA_020443005.1). Lineage (GTDB taxonomy): Bacteria > Pseudomonadota > Gammaproteobacteria > Pseudomonadales > UBA7239 > JAGRJA01. Next base: position 1,458 of record JAGRJA010000201.1, on the reverse strand, counting down.
CAGCGACGGGGAAGTTTTCCTCAGCACTTGGATGGCTGAATCGGCGCATGTTTTTGATGACCAGAATGGTGTGGGCATCAACTGTGTAAATATGAAAGAGATCGTGCTGCATTTGGCCGGTAATACGGCCAAACTCAGGCAGGTAGCGTCCGAGTATCCCGTACCGTTTCATTCGTTTGAGCTGGGTAACAAGGCTTTTTTCGGTGCGCATCAATGCCATGAACAGGTCTGTATTCTGGCGTTGTTTGCAAAAATCCTCATCGATAAGGTGGCGATGATCGCGAATCAGGCGAATGGTTGAAGCCCGTACGCCCTGGATTTTTTCCGGGTTTTGCCCCATGAGTACGAATATTTCGAGCAGCGCGGAAGGGGTTTCCCGAAAAACAGACCTGTTGCGCACCTCGATATTGTCGTTATGAATCTGGAACCTGTCATTGATGATTTCGATCGTGTCGGGCTGATCGGCCTTCAGAATGGTTTCATCGAGATAATTCAGAAGAACATCGTTCAGCTCCTGCAGCGCCATGACGACACGATAGTAGCGTTTCATGAATTGTTCGACAGCCAGATTTTCTTCATTGTCCTTGTAGCCGAAAAGTTCGGCAAGTTGTCGCTGATGTTCAAAAAGTAGCCGGTCTTCCGATCGCTTGGCGAGATAATGAAGCCCGTAGCGTATTTTCCATAAGAGCTCTTCGCCTTTGGTCAGGATGTTGTATTCACTTTCGGTCAACAGCGAATTTTTCCCTACCAGTTGGTACATTCTTTGTACGCCAAAGTAGCGTTTGGCAACCCAGGCGATTGTCTGTATATCCCTCAAGCCGCCGGGGGCATTTTTGATATTCGGTTCGAGGTTATACTCAGTATTGTTGTGTTTTGAGTGTCGCTGTATTTGTTCATCCCACTTTGCCCTGAAAAACACTTTTGATGGCCATATCTGTTTTTCCTTGATTCTTTCCTTGAGTTTTTGCTGCAAATGACTGTTTCCTTCGAGCGTGCGGCACTCCAGAAGGTTGGTGGCAATGGTGATGTCTTCAGCAGCAACCTCAACGCATTCTTCCACGCTTCGTACACTGTGCCCGATATTCAGGTTCAGATCCCAGAGAAAGGCCACGAAGCGCTCAATGCTGTCTTTTTGCTGTTCACTGATCTCGCTGGAGAGAAGGATCAACAGGTCAATGTCGGAATGTGGGTGCAGCTCCTCCCGGCCGTAACCGCCCACGGCCAGCAAGGCGATATCCGTGCCCCATGTGTACTGTTGCCAGGCATAATGGAGAATGCGATCAATAAAGCCTGCGCGCTCATTGATAAGGCGTCGCACTTGCTCCCCTTCGAGAAAGCGATTGTCAAACTGGGTGTTTGCGGCCTGTATGGCATCCCTGAAAACAGAAAGTTTTGAGCGATTGCTGACAAGGTTTTCCTGAAACCGGCGTTCATCAAAAAACAAGGGGTGGTACATAT
>JAGRJA010000200.1 GCA_020443005.1 Pseudomonadales bacterium | reverse complement strand
TATCTCGGTTGCCTTTGATGCTGACGGAAAACCAACGAAAGCGGCTGTGGCTTTTGCTCAAAAAAACAAGATCGATATTAACTCTCTTGCCTCTCATATTGGTAATGATGGCAAAGCTGACAAACTTTGTTACAGCACTGAAAGCGGAGGTGAAAAAACTTCTGCATTATTGGCAGGCATCATCACCCAATCCTTGCATGAACTTCCGATTGCAAAGCGCATGCGATGGGGTTCCAAAAAAGCAGAGTTTGTCAGACCCGTTCACTGGGTTGTCATGTTACTCGACAGTGAAATTGTTGATGCCACTGTTCTTGATATTAATGCCGATCGTTATACCTATGGTCATCGCTTATCCGACAAGGGGAAGATCGCTATCGCTCACGCCAGTGAATATGAATCGCTTTTAATATCTGCAAATGTTGTACCTGTTTTTGAAAAAAGAAAAGAGATCATTAAACAGCAAGTTAAAGCTATCGCTGATGAAGTTAATGCGCTCGCTATTCTGGATAAAAATTTGCTTGATGAAGTAACAGCTTTGGTTGAGTGGCCTGTCGCCCTGTTCGGACGCTTTGATGAAAAATTTCTGGATATCCCCCAGGAGGCCCTGATCTCTTCAATGAGTGAACACCAGAAATATTTTCATCTCGTTAACAGCAAGGGGGTACTGGTTCCCGGTTTCATCACCATCGCCAACCTTGAAAGCAGGGACGCATCAAAAGTAATTGACGGCAATGAGCGCGTCATTCGACCCAGACTTTCCGATGCTGCCTTTTTCTTTGAAACAGACAAAAAAACCCGACTTGATGCGCGCTGTGAAAAACTGAGAAATGTCGTTTTCCAACAAAAACTTGGCTCTCTTTATGATAAGGCTGTTCGTATCAGCAAACTGGGTCTTTTTATTGCCGACATCATCGGCGCCAATCGAGCTATAACCGAAAGGGCCGGCTTTCTTTGCAAGGCTGACCTCGCCTCCGATATGGTGATGGAGTTTGATAACATGCAGGGCATCGCCGGCGCATACTATGCAATCAACGATGGAGAAGACCCTGCCGTAGCTACAGCGATTCGTGAACATTATTTACCGCGCTATTCGGATGACAAGCTTCCAACAACGCTCGAGGCATGCGCGCTGGCTTTGGCAGACCGTATCGATACACTTATCGGTATATTTGGTTTGGGGCAAAAACCTACCGGCTCAAAAGACCCTTTCGCCTTGCGGCGTGCATCAATTGCATGTTTGAACATCATTGTTCACCATAAACTGGATATTGACCTTGACTGTGTTCTAAAACACAGTTTTTCTCTTTATGACTCCCTCAACAATGCTGATGACACTGTTGCCGATGTAAAAAATTATATGATCGAGCGTTTTCGTTCATGGTTTAATGACGATGGTATACCCGTTGAGGTTTTCCATGCCGTTCAGGCGAAATCGCTTGTGCGGCCCTATGATATCTATTTGCGTGTTCTTGCTGTTAACGCCTTCAGCCAGCTTGATGCTGCCCAAGCACTGGCCGCAGCCAATAAACGGGTTGCCAATATTCTCGCCAAATTCACTGAAAGCCAGCCCGCTGCCGTTGACAAAACACTTCTCGAACTTGATGCAGAAGTTGAGCTTGCTGAACTGATCGAAAAAAAGAAAGGTGAAATTCTCCCTCTGGTTTCACTAAAAGATTATAAAAGCATTCTTTTCACACTTGCTGAATTGAGGCCAGCGGTTGATGCCTATTTTGATCATGTTATGGTTATGACCGATGACATAAATCTTCGCAAAAACAGAGTGGCACTTTTAATCGGGTTACAAAACCTGTTTATGCAAGTAGCCGATATTTCCTGCCTTGTTCCAGAAAAGAACCATGGATAGGTTACTGATACTGGATCGGGATGGTGTTATTAATGAAGACAGTGACGCCTATATAAAATCCGTGGACGAGTGGCAGCCTATTCCTGGCAGCATTGAATCCATAGCCAAACTTTCCAACAGAGGGTTCAAAGTCGTCGTAGCGACAAACCAGTCAGGTATCGGCAGGGGGCTGTTCACGCTTGACGAACTTATGGCAATGCATAACAAGATGAAACACCTTGTCAGCGTGGCTGGCGGGCACATTGATGGTATTTTTTTCTGCCCGCACAGGCCTGAAGATAATTGCTCATGTCGAAAACCCCTTCCCGGCCTTCTTTATGAAATTCAAAATGCCGGCTTTGGCACATTAAGCTCGGCCACACTCATTGGCGATAGTCTGCGGGATATTGAAGCAGCACTGACAGCAGGGTGCCGCGCATTTCTGGTAAAAACCGGCAAAGGGCAAGAAGCCCTGAATTTTCTTAAACAGGAAACGCCGACGCGTTTAAACAATATTTCTGTTTTTGATTCTCTCGCAGCCGCTGCCGATTTTCTCCTGACAGAGAATTGAAATTATGGCTTTTTCTCGCTCGTTGCTTTTTTACTTCCTTTACCTTATTACTGGCATGATTGCCGGTATGGTGAGCCTTTTCCTCTGGCCGTTACCCTTCACTGTTCGATACAGGGTAGTTATGAAGTGGAACATCCTTGTGATCTGGCTTGCAAAAGTATTATGTGGTATCGACTTCTGTATTATCGGACAAGAAAATATTCCGGCACCACCCTATGTTGTGCTGTCCAAGCATCAGTCAACTTGGGAGACACTGATGCTCCAAAACCATTTTCAACCAATCAGCACCATTCTAAAAAAGGAGTTATTGCAAATTCCTTTCTTCGGCTGGGGGTTGGCGCTGTTAAAACCCATAGCCATCGACCGAAACAACCCGCGAGATGCCATGCGCTATATACAAAAAGAAGGTCAAAAGCGGCTCAATGAAGGAATAAGCGTTCTGGTTTTTCCGGAAGGCACAAGAACACCTGTCGGCAAGGTTGGCAATTACGCCAGAGGCGGCGCCGGCATTGCCTGCGCGGCCGGTGTTCCGGTTATCCCGGTTGCTCATAATGCGGGTGAGTGCTGGCCTGTTCCGGGCTTCATCAAACACCCTGGCAAGATAACCCTTGTCATCGGCAAGCCCATTTCCACCACCGGCCAAACAAGCCGCGAAGTTACAGAGCAAGCCAAAACATGGATTGAAGAACAGATCAGACAAATGCCTCCCGCCAGAAGAAGTAAGTAATCACTTCACGCATTGTTTGGCATCCTGGCTAAATATCAAGGTTCGCTACATAAAGCGCGTTATCTTCAATAAACTGCCTTCTCGGTTCAACATGATCACCCATCAAGGTCGTAAAGATCTGGTCAGCCGCAATTGCGTCTTCAATGGTTACCTTCATCATTCGCCTTGATTCCGGGTCCATTGTTGTCTCCCAAAGTTGTGCGGGATTCATCTCCCCCAAACCCTTGTAGCGCTGGATACTATGACCTTTTCTCGACTCAGCCATCAACCAGTCTAGCGCCTCGCTAAAATTTTCAACAGGTAGGGTTTTATCACCTTTCCGGATATATGCCCCATCCGAAATTAATCCCTGAAGGTTTTTACCCAAATCAACAAGCCGCTCGTAATCCCTCATGGCAAAAAACTCCTGGCTTATCGTATATTCCGTTTCAACACCATGCGCTCTGGAAATAATTACCGGGTTGAAAATACCCCTTTCCGGGTTCTTTCTCACAACAACCTTGTAACTATGCGTGGAAGCACCATCATCTTCCAGCCTGAGTGCCAGGGTATTTACCCAGTCTTGTACAGCACTTTCGGAAACAAGATCGGCCGGCATCAAAGCAGGCATATAAATCATCTCATAAAGCGCTTTGGCCGGGTAAATGCGGGAAAGCTTGTCAATGATATTCAATCCGGCCCGATACTGTAAAACCAGAGACTCCAGGCTTGATCCACTGATTGCCGGTGCAGACTCGGACGGATGCAAACTAGCCCCGTCAAGTGCAGCAGAAGTAAGGTATTGGTTTAACGCCTCATCGTCCTTTAGGTACTGATGCTGCTTGCCTTTGGCTATTTTGTAAAGCGGTGGCATCGCAATATAGATGTGCCCCCGAATTATCAACTCAGGCATTTGACGAAAGAAAAAAGTGAGTAGAAGCGTTCTTATATGCGACCCATCAACATCAGCATCAGTCATGATGATAATGCGATGATATCGAAGTTTTTCAATATCAAACTCTGTTTTTCCTATCCCACACCCCAAAGCCGTGATCAGGGTACCCACCTCTTGTGAAGAAAGCATCTTGTCGAACCGTGCTTTTTCTACATTTAATATCTTTCCCTTAAGTGGGAGTATTGCCTGACTTTTCCTGTCTCTTCCCTGCTTTGCCGACCCACCTGCAGAATCACCCTCGACCAGATAAATTTCTGACAAAGCCGGGTCTTTTTCCTGACAGTCCGCGAGTTTACCCGGCAAACCGGCGATATCCAGCGCCCCCTTCCTTCGGGTCATTTCTCTCGCTTTTCGTGCAGCTTCACGAGCTCTGGCTGCATCAATCATTTTTGTTACAACAGCTTTTGCATCCTGCGGGTTTTCCTGAAGATACTCTGAAAAACGAGCCCCCATTTCCTGCTCTACGGCACCTTTAACCTCTGAAGACACAAGCTTATCCTTGGTTTGAGAGGAAAACTTCGGATCTGGTACTTTGACAGAAATAATTGCAGTTAAACCTTCTCTCGCATCATCACCCGATGTGCTTATTTTGGCTTTTTTGGCCAAACCTTCACTTTCGATATAGTTATTTAATGTTCGGGTCAAGGCAGCTCTGAAACCGGCAAGGTGAGTCCCCCCATCTCGCTGGGGAATATTATTGGTATAAGACAGAATATTTTCCTGAAAGGAATCATTCCACTGCAAAGCAATCTCCACAGCAACACCATCATCACGCTGTTCGGAAAAGTGAAAGATCTTGTTAATGCTTGTTTTATTGAGGTTCAGATAATCAACAAACGCCTTTAGGCCTCCTTCGTACTGGTACACCTCTTCTTTACCACTTCGCTCGTCTTTTAAAACTATGCGAACACCAGAGTTCAAAAAGGAAAGCTCCCGAAGTCTTTTCGCCAGTAACTC
>JAGRJA010000199.1 GCA_020443005.1 Pseudomonadales bacterium | reverse complement strand
CGGATAACAATGAGGACCTTCAGGTTGTTTGCTTTGCAAACATTCAGGAGGTCATCATTGCAATTCAGGTGTGCAGACAGGTATTCGTTTTCTCTCAAATTCGAAAACAGTTTCAAGACTTTCCCCCGGTTCTGGTTCATGAGCCGGTCGATGCCGCAGTCAATTTGTTGGCGGGTGGTTAATGCGTCCAGATTCGAAGAAATAAAATTGCGAAGAGTTCGGCTGCGAATGAATGGGCCGATATGCGCTGTGTCAGTGTAACCGCAAAGGTCGAGAATTCGGGCAACAAGATTGGTGCCCGCTTTGGGGAGTGAGTTAATCACTGCTTTTTTCATATTAGGGGTGTCTTTTTGATTGGAATTTCTACAGAATAATGCGCCAATAGTGCCTGAGTGAGAATGTGTTTTTCGACGATGACAGTTTATATAAAAGCAGAATCTTAGTAAACTCACAGTTTTTTCGTGTTTCTTGATATTTCTGAAGCGAAACGCATATACTGATTTTTTTAATGTGAAAAATTCTATGAATATACTTGTTACCGGTGGAGCGGGTTTTATCGGCTCAGCAGTCATTCGTCACATAATAAATGCTCACCCAGAGCACAAAGTCTTGAACCTTGATAAGTTAACCTATGCCGGGAATCTCGAGTCACTGGAAGCCGTAAGTGATCATCCCGGTTATCAATTTGTTCAGGCAGATATCTGTGACCCTGAAAAAATTAGAAGTGTTTTCGACAGCTTCAAGCCGGATATCATCATGCATTTGGCCGCTGAATCTCATGTCGATCGATCGATCGATGGCCCCGGGGACTTTATACAAACCAATATCGTTGGTACTTATGTAATGCTGCAGGAAGCGTTGCGTTATTGGAAGTCCCTTGATGAGCCCCGAAAGTCGACCTTTCGTTTTCATCATATTTCAACTGACGAAGTGTTTGGAACATTGGGGAGTGAAGGTTTTTTTACAGAAGAAACCCCCTATGCGCCTAATTCCCCTTATTCTGCAAGTAAGGCTTCTTCTGATCATTTGGTCAGGGCATGGCGGGAGACTTATGGCTTGCCAACATTGATGACGAATTGTTCAAATAATTACGGCCCTTATCACTTTCCTGAAAAACTGATACCTCTCATGATTCTGAATGCATTGCACGGAAAGCCGCTGCCAGTTTATGGAAAGGGTGATCAGATCAGAGACTGGTTATATGTAGAAGATCATGCCCGGGCGTTGTTCCTGGTGGCGACTCAAGGGAAGGTGGGCGAAACCTACAATATCGGTGGGCATAATGAACGACAGAATATTGATGTGGTAACAGTTGTTTGCGCTATTCTTGATGAGCTTGTCACTGACAAACCGGCTGGGGTGAGCAACTTTTCAGAGCTGATTACTTATGTTACCGACCGCCCAGGTCATGACAAGCGTTATGCAATTGATGCCTCCAAAATAGAGCGAGAGCTGGGATGGAAACCGATGGAAACTTTTGAGTCCGGTATCAGGAAGACAATTGAATGGTATCTGGCTAATCAGGACTGGTGTAATCGGGTTCTGGATGGCAGTTATCGAATGGAACGACTGGGTGTATTTTAAAGAATTATAAAAGGGGTTTTGCTGTGAAAGGTATCGTCTTGGCGGGAGGTTCCGGAACGCGTCTGCATCCGGTAACACTGCCCGTCTCAAAACAATTGCTTCCTATCTATGATAAACCGATGATTTACTACCCGTTGACGACACTTATGTTGGCGGGAATTAATGAAATTCTTATCATCTCTACACCTGAGGATACACCGCGTTTCAAGCAGTTACTTGGAGATGGCTCGCAATGGGGTATTAGCCTTCAGTATGCTGTTCAGCCCAAGCCCGAAGGGCTCGCTCAGGCCTTTATCATTGGAGAGCAGTTTGTTGGTGACAGCCCTGTTGCACTGATTCTTGGTGACAATCTCTTTTTTGGAGGCCATTTTTCAGAATCACTTAAATCTGCTGCAGATGATAGTGGGGGCGCAACAGTGTTCGCCTACCCTGTGCGTGATCCTGAGCGTTTTGGTGTTGTTGAGTTTGATAAAGAGGGTAAGGCAATCAGTCTTGAGGAAAAGCCTGCAAAGCCAAAATCCAGATATGCTGTGACCGGGCTTTATTTTTATGATAATCAGGTTGTCGAGATTGCAAAAAACATCAAGCCATCACCAAGAGGAGAGCTTGAAATTACCGATGTTAATAATGTCTATCTTCAGAAAGGTCAGCTAAAGGTTGAATTGATGGGGAGGGGTACAGCCTGGCTGGATACCGGTACGCACGACTCTCTGCTGGAGGCGTGTCAATTTGTACAAACCATAGAGCATCGTCAAGGCTTGAAGATGGCTTGCCCTGAAGAAGTAGCTTGGCGGAGTGGCTGGATAAATGATGAACAGTTGAGAGCATTAGCAGCCCCTTTGCTAAAGAGCGGATACGGGGAGTACCTCATTGATTTGCTGGAGTTTGATGGTCTATGAATGTGATCGAAACGATATTGCCCGGAGTGGTGATTCTGGAGCCCAAAGTTTTTGGTGATCATCGTGGCTTTTTTCTGGAGACATATCGGCAGAACCAGTACAGCGAATGCGGGTTGGATTTGCCCTTCGTTCAGGATAATCATTCCCGCTCAAGCAAGGGGGTGTTGAGGGGCTTGCATTTCCAGACCCGAAACCCTCAGGGAAAACTGGTCAGGGTTGCTCGTGGCGCCGTTTATGATGTTGCTGCTGATGTGAACCCTGATTCTCCTACATATGGTCAATATGTAGGGGTTGAGTTGT
>JAGRJA010000198.1 GCA_020443005.1 Pseudomonadales bacterium | reverse complement strand
TACCTGGTGCGCTACTGCTGTCATCTGCATTCTCCTGAAAATCAATGTAAAGCTATCATCGCCTGATTCATCACTTGTTGATGGTCAGAAAGATGCATGATTTGTTCAGAAGATCAGCCTTATCATGACACCGGTATCATTGTGCAGTTTACCAAATTTCCAGTTTACGGCGAAAAGCGCCGTAAAATCGCATTAAGTTAAACCATCTTTATCGATATGCACGCTCTAGCTACTAGGAATTTAGCGTAGCGGTATGCTTCGTAAGTGCATTTCAATGGCTTCAATGACTGACTTAGTAAGGGGTAAATGCGCTTTTTCTTTCGCCCATACCTCATGGAAGCCTGCTACGGTTTGTTTGGCTGTATCTAACACCAATTTTTCTGGCAACATGGCTTTAGCCGCCAAGTGCGATAACTCATCCAGCGTGAAATCGCTGAATTTCTTGCTACGGCTCACCTTCAGCGATGCACTATCATCGGGGATATAAGGAATGGTTGAAACAAAGTCATAAGCAGGTGCAATAGACGCAGTGCGCTTATCTTTGTAAATCACAGACCAATTCTTCAAATGCATATCGGCATTGCCAATTAGCGTGTTGAACACCAATCGGCGAGTAAATTCAGCAATGTCTTCGTCTTGCCCTTCAATACCGATAACATGAGCAATATTGCGCATACTGGCTTTTTTGTATTTATCTTGAGGATAAACACCAAACACTTGCGCAAAGTCCTCAATGTGAACAGCTTGACCATCTGCACGGTCAAAACGCTTGATCACAAAAGCGCTATCTCCAAATTTCCCAATGCCATTTGGGATATTAGTAATCCGATTAATAGGGAGTAGCTGCGTTTCTGGCACGTCCATTCCCAACATTCGAGCCAGTTCCATCATTGAATATTCATTTTCTGGCACAGCTTCAAATCGAGACGACGGTAATTTTACAATCCAAGAGCCACCTTGACCGGTTGCTGGGATCGTCAAACCGCCATTTGCCTGCTGCACAGCTGAAAACTTCAATTGCACTCCCGCTAATGAAAAACGCATTGGCCCATCTGTCTTCGTTTCATCTTCTATGTCTTGATACACATTAGGTGGTAAGGCTTCACCATCCGCAGGCTCAACCGTGATCGCTCCAGCCAGATCCTGCCCCAGTACCCACAATAGAAAAAATTCCCGTGCTGGGTTCACACCAGCACGCTCAGCCAGGTAATTACGCATGGTTTCTTCTGGTAAAAGGTTGGAGAAAAACGGGGTTAACTTAGTTTGGGTAGGTTTGAAGCTAGTCAGCAGGCCACCGAGCGAATCTTTAAAGCCAAGCCCTAACACAGGCCGCGATTCGTCATTAATGTACGAATCCATAAAGGCAAAAAGTGTTCTGTCATTACCCACGTTGGTGATCGTTGCGATCGGTTCACCATAGAGCAACACGTTGAGCGTAGAGACATGGTTAGTCATCGTCGTCTTCCTCTAACTGATACGCGGGTGACATTGGCTCACCCTCATCGCTGATGCCGTTAATACCTTGGCCACTTCGAATGATCGACTTGATGGCAGGTACAGACTTTTTAGGTGCAACCAATAGCTCTAGGTCTAGTACACGGGCAAGTGCAATCAAACTGGATATTCTTAAATCAACACTGCCAGACTCGATTTTCGAAATATGGCTTTGAGGCACACCCGAACGAGCACTTAACTCTCTCTGGCTAAACCCCTTTCGTACCCGAGCTTCTCGAAGACTTTCTAGTATCTGCTCTGTTACATAGCTCATTTCGATACGCCTTAATGCATCACTTAAGAATAATTATATACAAAAACATATCACAGCAACTCAAATAACACAAATTCGATTAGCCATTACATATCAAAAGCCATGACCTGATACATAATTACATATAAGTAGAAGGAGATTTTTGTCATCGACAAAAGAGCGATACTCTCGCTGATAATCGCGAACTGACGCATCAAACTCCCTAAGTACTTTTGTCGCTCAGCCCTTATACAGCAAGGGCTACAGAAGAACTCGCGTCAAATCGCCAGAAGATAAGTGCAACAAAGAGGAAGTTTGTACACAGTTACAGGAAATTTTGTACACACAAGTCGAAAAACAAGTGCAAAATGATGGTGTAAACAGCAACTAAATTTGAAGGTAAGTCTGATATCTCAATTAGAAATAACCGTATTGGTTCGCTTCAAGCATCTTCAAAAACAAACACTAAAGCAAAAATTACACCAACAATAAACTCCCTCATTAAATTTTGTAATTTGGTACAGAAGAAAACATTTACCAAAAAAAGAGACTCTTTTAAACGGTAGTACTTTTTACGCCAAACCCAGTAACGACAAGGCCTACAGCCAGGTTTGTGTCATGGAATTTTCGCAAAAGGCCTCTAAAACGGAATTTGTACTCAAGTTTGTACACACTTTTCGAGGTTACGCTTGAACATCATTCAAAAGCAAAGAAACGAGAAAAAGACAAAAAGCCTTTAAATTCAGTACGTAGAGATGTGATTGTGGTGTGCAATGAAAGGTGATTTTAAGCGTTGAAAGGCTGGGCGGCATCAGGGTGCGAGATGATAGCGAACGTTCTACGTTTGGAG
>JAGRJA010000197.1 GCA_020443005.1 Pseudomonadales bacterium | reverse complement strand
TGTTTGGACTTGGGTTGAGATTAAGTGTTTTCTCAAAAACATTTCTAGAAAAATCCAACATGTCCACTAGTCTGGCTGGATTGGTAATTTCACTCAACTCTGCCGGGATGCTACTAAGGCTACCCTCGAAATTCGCTGCAATATAGCTGTTCAGCTTGGTTGTGTTGTCGCGAGTAAATTGCATCGGATTAACGTGATCGGGACCATCGTATAAAGCCGTAATATGCTTACCGTTAGCATCTTCGACGAGCTTGATGCCTTCGTCGCCTTTGGCGCTGGACCATTCATAACCGAGGAATTGTTTGATCTCTTTGGTGCCTGATGGGCTTCTGATAATCAACACTGGGTTGGTTTGATCGGATGCCATACAAAAGTGATAGAGCTTGTCCTGTTCAATGCTTTGTACATAAGCAAGGTGGCGCTTATCAATCTCAGCGGTTTGTTCTGCCTTGCTCAAAGCTTTGAACCTTTTGGTTTTTTTGATGTTTTTCAGCTCAGTGCTTTTTTCAAACGCTTCGTGGTAGGTGTGGAAATGCTCTTGTGGTTTCCAAGTTCCATTATCTTCGCCACGCAGCAAGCTCTGGTAGTCCGCTAACGCAACATTGATATGCGTACAATATTGCTCGATCAGTTGCCCGTCTTTGTAGGTAACTTGTTTGCGCTTGCTTGCAGAGCAGCCTTTGAACCACTCTTCAACACGCTCACGATAATGTTCGGCGGTGTCGGGCTGGGTTGGTTTTCGTCGCAAAAATAGCGTTACGGTATTGGTGCCCGTTTTACCAAAGGTGCCACTGCCAAATTCTGCAATGGCAATAATGTCGAAATACTGCAGCAGAATTTCTCGTGCGCGAATATAGGTGGAGCCTCCGTTGGAGAGAATCGATGAGGGTAGAATGATGGCGGCTATGCCACCACTTTTCAGTAACTGCTTTGCCCGCTCAATAAAGAAGGTTTCGATGCTGTTAGCCGTTTCGGCATCATTAATGGTATCTGTGAGCGTGTAGGCTTTGCGCTCTTCTTCTGGTAGGGTTTCCAGAAAACCGCGCACGCTGTAGGGCGGGTTGGCGACCAGTAAATCGAAATGACCATCCCGAATATCGGGAAACGCGTCATGACTGTTTACCAAACCATCGCCATAGCAAACCTGTATGCCTTGCTGGCCGTACATGAAGGCAGAAACCTTCGCGACTTTGGAGAGCCGGTATTCTTTTTCTATGCCAACCATCGACTTGTGATATTCAGCAGGATTCGCCTGTGGTTTGTGTTGTGCCAATAATGGCTGTAATTGCAGGGCCAGTTCAGTGAGGAAGTGGCCAGCCCCACAGGCATAGTCAATGGCCATGGGCGGCATGGGGTTGTCGCGCACCAACCTTTCCAGCGGCAGGCTCATCATAATGAAACGGCAGATGGGCATTGGCGTAAAAAATTGCCCTTCGCTTTGCTTCACGCCTTGATCGAGAAAGCCTTCGAACATATCGCCCAGAAACTGGTTATGGCCATTGGGGTTGGTTAAACGAATGTCTTGCCACATTTGCAGGAGTTTTAGGAGGACATCAGCGTTTTGATAAAATAGCCGCTCGTTGTGTACGTCGATAAACGAAAAGTCGTTATTGGTGAAAAACTTTTGTTGGATGAATAGGTTCCAAACTGCTCTTTGCGTGGCATCCGGGTTCTGGCGTATAAAACGCAGGGCATTGTTAACATCGTTTTGGTTAATGTAGGTGATATCCTCACCCAGAAACTTATCCATACCTGACTGGTACAGTTGCTGGA
>JAGRJA010000196.1 GCA_020443005.1 Pseudomonadales bacterium | reverse complement strand
CCTCCTGCATACAGGTCGGGACTCAATTTCTTCCCAGACAGGCAGTGGGTAAATTCGCAGGCAGGGGTCATGAATATCAATAGTCGCCACCAAGCAGCCGTTGCAATGGCTTTGCAACAACTCCCGGTATTTGGACGGAATGGCCATTCGACCTTTCGCATCCATATTGATTTCGTTTATTCCCCTGAACAAAACGCCCTTTCTCCCCACTCAAAGTGGATTTTAATCCACTTTCTGCCACTTTCTCCCACCAATCAACACTATAAACCGGAAGCCTTCAAAGTCAAGCCAACAGCGTCGCAAAATCATTGATTTACAAAGAGTTTTTTAGCAAAAAGGAGAGGGGGCAAGGGGGTGAAACGCACTTGCAAACTGTGGTTTTTCAAATGAATAAAATATAAAGCTGAGAACTTACTTTAGTATTTATTATTAAAAAAGAATAAAAAAAATAATATTTATTCTAAAAAAATCTATATAACTTCATTATTGGTTAAAAAACAACCAACTATCCTTTTGCGGAAAAATCAGCCATCGTCAACGCAAAAAACCGGCACTGTTGTATGCACCACAGGCCGGCTTTGAAGTGTGATAACGATTAATTCTGTATCTGCCAGTCAGCGCTACTGTACAGGTTAAAACTGTAGTTGCCCGTAACCGAGGCATTCTGGAGAGTAAATGCACGCCACTTGCCATTCGAGGCAGATCGCAACAAGATATCAAAATCCCAATCACCATCCAGGTCTGCTGCTTGCTGGAATACCCAGTCCGATGATGTAAACAAGGGCAAGGACCCGCTCGCTACCACCTGCCGATTCTGCATCAAGCTGTAGCGCCATACTCCGGTATTGATATTACGAAGGATAATATCGCTATCGAGATCACCATCCAGATCTGCTGCTGCGACAAATTGCCAATCGGAACTACTCCACAGATTCACAGAGCTAACAGACACAACAGCGTTATTCTCTATTTCAAACAATTTGTATTTTCCGGTTGCCGATGAACGCGTCAGAACATCAAAATCACGATCCCGATCAAAATCCTTTATTGCTACAACCTGAATATTTAAATCTGCATAAAGTCCCAATGATTGCGGAGCACTATAAGGGGGGTACAAGCGATAAGCACCCGTTATCTGATTGCGTGTCAACACACCTGCTGTCCAGTTAAATCCGTCAAAATCACCCACACCGACATAAGCCCAATCTGCAGATGCCCAATACGAAGGTGTTGCAACACTACTGACATTACCGGAGGAAAAGAAAAACTGTTTGAAAACACCGGTTGAGTTACTTCTCAATAACACATCGTTAATCAAGTCGCCGTCGAAACTCCCGATGCCCTGAAAGCTATAGCCTGACGAGGAATAAACCGCAACCTTGTGATTACCGACAACCTGCCCTGCGCTCACTTCAAACAGGCGATAATCGCCAGTCGCCGTATTCTGCAAGAGAATATCGTCGGTTGCCGTACCATAAAAACCATAGCCAATATTACTCGCTGCCAGCAAGCGTGCCTGCCAGTCAGGGCAGAGTAACAGCACTCCACAAAACAGCACAGGGACAAGAAATACAAGTCTGGAAAGATACTTTTTCATTAAACTCACCTGCTAGCGCTGAATCTGCCAATCGGTACTACTGTAAATCCCGGCAGGACTGTTGCCAGTTACTGCACCGCTCTGGATGGTAAACAGCTTCCAGGTTCCAGCCGAGTTTCTCAGCAGCAAATCAGAATCACCATCACCATCGAAGTCACCTTCTGTCTGAAAAGTGTAGTCTGTGCTTTGATAGGGATAAATCGCTGCCGAGCCTAAAACGGCATTGTTCTGGAATGAATACAAACGCCAGTTACCGTTGCTTGTGCTGCGGATAATCAGGTCGTCGTCGCCGTCACCATCAAAATCACTGGCTACTTGGGGCGTGTAATCTGATGAAGCGTAGATTTCACCGATACCGGCAAAGCTAGTGGTGTCACCTGCTTCTACGGTGAACAAACGGTACTTGCCATCGGTGCCGCGCAGTAATACATCGTCATCCATATCGCCGTCAAAATCACCTGTGGCTGCAAGGGTATAATCACTGCTTGCCCAGAGATTGAACGGGCTACTACCCGTTACAGCACCCGCTTCGATGGTGAATAACTTCCACTTACCATCGCTGCTGTTACGCAGCAGGATGTCTTCATCACCGTCGGCATCCACATCCAGCGCCGCGACAAAGCTGTAGTTGCTGGAAGTAAACAGGTTCAGTGCGCTGCTACCGGTGACAGCACCGCTTTGGGTGGTGAACAAACGCCAGGCACCGGTTGAGGTATTGCGGAGCAGTACATCTTTGTCGAGATCACCATCGGCATCGAGGTTGGCAACATGCACCCAACCGCTGTTGGCATAGGCTGCATAACCGGTATTGCCTGCTACTGCACCACTGGCCAAGCTGAACAGGCGCCAGCTGGATGTGCTGGTGCTTCTCAGCAAGATATCATCATCCAGATCGCCGTCAAAATCGCTTTCGCCGGTTGAGGGTGTGGTGTTGCATACTGAGCCTGCATCCAGCGGGTCGGAGCCACAGTCGACTTCATCGGTGTCGGGGAATCCATCATTGTCGTCATCAAGGTCGGCATTGTTGCCGATGCCGTCGGAATCGGTATCTGTGGTTTCTGAGGCATCAAGCGGGAAAGCATCGCTGACATCCGGTGTGCCGTCGTTGTCGTCATCAAGGTCGGCGTTGTTGCCGATGCCATCAGAGTCGGTATCAACGCTTTCACTGGCATCGAAGGGGAAAGCATCGTTAACATCGGGTGTGCCGTCGTTATCATCGTCGGGGTCTGCACTATTAACAATAAAATCCAGATCAAAGTCATTCATCAGATCAGAGGATAAAAACACGCGCGCTGAACCGGAGTTACTGCCGTTATTATCATCATAACGAGCCCCAATAATGAAATCACCCAAACCATCACCATCAATATCGCCAGCCCCGCTCACTGAATAACCAAAGTTTTCACCCGAGGAGTCACCGTTTATAGTCGTTAACACACTACCATCAATACCGCTAAGCACCCTTGCCGAACCGGAGTCGCTACCGTTATTGTCATCACGATAAGCACCCACAATCAGGTCAGCATAACCATCACCGTTGACATCACCGGCACCGCTCACCGACGAGCCAAAATTATCATACGTCGAATCTCCATTAAAGGTATAGAGCACACTACCATCCACACCACTGAATACCCGCGCCGAACCGGAATTACTGCCGTTGTTATCATCGTAGCAAGCGCCTACAATCAGGTCGGTATAACCATCAGCATTGACATCACCGGCACCGCTCACTGAATAACCAAAGTACTCACTCGCCGAGTCACCATTAAAGGTATAGAGCACACTGCCATCAACACCACTGAATACCCGCGCCGAACCGGAATAACTGCCGTTATTGTCATCACCATAGGCACCCACAATCAGGTCGGCATAGCCATCGCCGTTGATATCACCGGCATCACTGACAGAATAGCCAAAATAATCATTTGCCGAATCACCATTAAAGGTGTAGAGCACACTACCATCGACACCGCTAAATACTCGCGCTGAACCGGAATTACTGCCGTTATTATCATCCCT
>JAGRJA010000195.1 GCA_020443005.1 Pseudomonadales bacterium | reverse complement strand
CTCAGGTACACAAAAGCCGGCTCTGATCAGTGCGGCGAGCCCCTTGGCTTTGCCGCCGGCATTTTCCAGATCGGCTTCTGAAAGCGGGAGAATATTGGCTTCACTGGTGTGTGAGCTCATTTACACATCCTTCCTGCCACCATCAACATGAATGATCTGGCCGTTGATGAAAGGCGCGTCAAGCGCGAGGAAGGTAACTGTGGAGGCAATATCGCCGGCTTCTCCTTTTCTGCCCAGCAGTGTGTTTTCAAGTATTTGCGCTTGTCTCTTTTGGCTGTCCGCACTGGCATTTTCCGGCCAGATTATTGCACCAGGGCAAACACCATTCACCCGCACATCAGGTGCCAGCTCAAGTGCGAGAGATTTTGTCAACATCATGTTTCCCGCCTTTGCGACAGAGTAAACGGTGTGTGACTTCAAGGGCTTGTGCCCATAAATGTCAGCGAGATTGATGATGCAACCTTTGTTTTGTCGTAATTCGCTCGCCAGCGCCTGAGAGAGAAAAAGTGGCGTCTTGAGATTGCTGCCGGTAAGGTCGTCCCATATTTCCGCATTAATGGCGCCAATGCTGTCAGGGTAGAAGCGGGAAGCATTATTGATCAGTATATCAACACGACCAAAGGCTTGTTTTGCCTTTCTGGCGAGCTGTTGAATCTCCTTGTCATTATCAAGATTTGCCTGAATGGCTACGGCAGAGGCGGGTTCTTTACCGTTCATGAGAGCATTCAGTTCAAGCGCGGCTTCGGCTGATTGGTGGTAATGAATGACAATCCTGCAGCCCCGTGTGTGCAGGGAAAGCGCTATTTCCCGGCCGATCCGCTTGCTTGCTCCGGTAATCAGGGCTACAGGGCTGTTGTTTGTCATAGTTGTTACCGGTATTGCTGGCGAATATTGTTGATGAGCCCAACGCGCAGTCGCCGTATTTGCATGCCGAGCTTCTCTCCCGAATACCCTTGATCAAGGAGTTCCTGTGTGTTGACAGATTTACAGGCCTCAAAAGCCTTCGAAATGTATTCTGCCTGCGGGTAGGGTGTATTTTCGAAGCCGGTTCTGCCTTGCGCATCAGCCTGGCAGCATAACAGGAAAGCAGTGAGTTTTTGACTGTCTCGAAAAGCGCCTATCGCTGTCAACATTTCCAGTAGTGTTGTGGCTTTAAGCACCAAGGCCCGATGACAGTGAGTGTGGTAGCGGGCGACAGAAAGCGCCAGATCACGGTATTCATTCGGAGCGGCAATACGCTGACAAAGTGCCTTTATAATCTTGATACTGCGATGTTCATGAGCAATGTGGCGAGGAAGCTCATTTTTGGGGGTGCTTGCTTTACCGAGGTCATGAACCAGTGTGGCAAAGCGAACCGGTTTACTGTCGGAGAGCCTGCAAGCCTGTTGCAGTGCCATCAATGTGTGCAGGCCAGTGTCAATTTCGGGGTGGTGTTTTTCGGGTTGGGGTATGCCAAAAAGCGCGTCAATTTCTGGAAGAACAACTTGCAGGGCATCGCAGTCACGCAAGGTGCGGATAAAGATTTCAGGTGTTTTTTCCGGAAGTGTTTTTTCCAGTTATTTCCAGACTCTCTCCGGAACAAGGTGTGCCAGCTCACCGCTTGCAACCATTTCCTTCATCATTTCGCTGGTTTCTTCAGCAATACGGAAACCCAGATGGAAGAAGCGTGCCGCAAAGCGGGCAACCCGTAGCACTCTCAACGGATCTTCCCTGAAAGCGGGGGATGTGTGTCGAATCAATTTTAGAGCGATATCCTTTTGCCCGTTACAGGGGTCGATAATCTTGCCTGAGTCGGGATCCATCGCCATGGCATTGATAGTGATATCCCTGCGGTATAAATCTTCTTCGAGGGTAACAGTTGGAGATGTGTGAAAACTGAAGCCCTTGTACCCCTTTCCTGTCTTGCGCTCTGTTCGGGCCAAAGCATATTCATCATGGGTTTCCGGGTGAAGAAAAACCGGAAAGTCTTTTCCTACCGCGCGAAAGCCCTTGTTGAACATCTCGTCAACTGTCGCACCGACGACAACCCAGTCCCTTTCTTCAACCGGCAATCCCAGTAATGAGTCCCTGACTGCGCCACCAACGAGGTAAATCTGCATCGTTTAGCGGCTGACCCGAACCTTGCCATTTCCGGAGATAACCCTGACAGCGTCGCCGACGAAAAATGCGTTCAGATCATCGCTCTCCTGTATTACAGCGATAGTTTCACCATTATTCAGTCTGACGAGTAATTCCAGCCCCTGGGCCCTTGTCAACCGTTCTTCTGTCATTTGGCCAAGTACACTGCCGGCAACAGCGCCCACTGCTGTTGCCAGATTTTGCCCGGAACCGCCACCCACTGCATGTCCACTTACACCGCCAATGACTGCGCCTGCTGCCTGGCCGGCAACGCTTCTACTCCCTTCAATGACGACAGGTTTGACAGCAATAACCGTACCTTCCTGCACCTGCATTGATGTCAATGCATCATTGCGTTGATAAGTGTCACCTTCCAGACTGGAGGCGCAACCGGCGATAAAAAGTGCAGCACTCAAAACAAGCCCTAGCAGTGATTTCATGTCTTTTATCCTCTTCAACAGCTTATAGCATAAGCCTTTAAATGAACGATTATCAATTCTATTTGATGAAAGGTCTGATAATAGCCAAGGTCTATCTCACCCTGTCGTGCAAGCTTGTCGTCAAAACAGCCGGCTAAAACGCATGTTGGTTGGGGGCGACGCTAGCTCGTCGGCAGACTGTTGTTGTCAAGGCTGTGGTTAAGTCGGGTGTTTTTTGTGCGAGAGCGGCTGTGTTTTCTTTTCCGTTGTTTTTTTCGTTCACAGTTTAACGCCGCCCAGGGAAGGGCCATCATTACGACAAAAAAAACTGCATTGGCAGGTATCTGAAAATTGAAATCAGTGATCGCGTGTAGCCCGCAAGCCAGCATACTCATCACGGTTACAAAACCACAGGCCTTGAGCAAGGGATTTTTTCGGACACGCATCACCTGTATCGCACAGGCAAAACTGGCCGAAACAGCCAGAAAGAGGGGGGTGAAGCCGATAATGCCAAGTTCAATTAAAAACTGAAGGTAGTCGTTATGTGCTTCATTATAGAACTTGTCGGTGTTCATTTGATTGTAGAGAGGGAATACAAACTCAAACTGGCCGCTGCCTACGCCGGTTAATTTAAAGTCATTGAACATGGCAATCAGATAAGGGGTTGCAAGCGTGCGGTTTTCAAGGTCGAGCTCTGTTGTTTCGAACCGTTCAAGGAGTTGCAGCAAACCGAACCAGTGGCTAATAATAAAAACATCAATAACCAGCATGCTGATAAATAGCCCCAAGAATCCTTTGTTCAATTTGCCGGATAGCGATAACCAGATCATTCCACCGGTCATCAGACTGAAGAAAAACGCTGAATTACCCATTCTTGACTTGCTGAGTACAATGGCGATGACCATGAGTGTCAGGGCAATTCGAAAAACCAGTTTCTTGTCCAGCAAGATTTTTATCAATTCTCTTATTCGTTGCTTCCATTGGTTTGTTATTGGCTGGTTGTGACCTGAAAGCAGTAGCCCAATCGTGGCAGAGGCACAAATAGTCAGCAGGTTGGCATAGTGATTGTAGTTAAAAAAAGTGCCTGTCGCATGCCCCGCGTAGGTTTCGGGTTTTTCAAAGCCAAGAACAGAATTATAGCCCGACAGTACGCTCGTGCTGCCGTATATGGCTTGCAAGGAGCCCAACACTACCAATGTATAAAGAAAGTAGGAAAGGCGTTTTGTTGAGTTTAGCAGGCCGATGGTAAGTAAAAAGATCATCAGGTAGCCGCTGCTTAACAGGATGTTCCGGATGGTTGGTAACTCAGAAAAGCTGATAGACAATTTTTGGGGAGGGCTTATCGGCCAGTAGTACAAGGCTCGCTCTGGTGAGAGTATGGCGAGCGTTTCCCGGTCAAGCGGAATCAGTTGAACAATTTGCCAAACGATCACAAGGGTAAATAAAAGAATAACAGCCCATGCTTTTTTGAGTGAACCGGCTGCAGGCTTGTTTTCCTGGTGTTTGAAAAAAAAAAGATGATTGATACAGAAAAGCACGGTGAGTAAGGCAGTAAAACCACTCAAGAAAAACGAAAAGTGTTGCTGCGCGCTACCAAAGGGTAGCGTGATAAAGCACAAAAAAAACAGGTAGATGAAAAATATACTTTGTTCTGCTTTTTCGGCAGTTGTCGGGCTTGTTACCGGCAATGTTTTATGAACTCTTGGTTTGTTTTTGTCGTTTGTCATTATAAATGTAGCTACCCGTTTGGCCTAGTTTTATCTTTCCTTTTATGCGCAGCAGGCTATGCGGAGAAGAGTAGCGTTTGTAGCAAGTCTTCCGGTTATTTGATGGTGCTTGCATCTTGTTAATGGTTTGAAAAAGTTATCGAAGAATGTGTGCAAAGTCTTTGCACTAAGGGCACCGGTTCAGAAAAGTGCAGAAAGAGCGGTTCGAGAGTATTTAAGGGATGGGGCTGTAGCGCTTTTAGCGATCATCCGGTGGTATTCATTTTGGAAGTGCAATAAAAAAGCCCGAATAAATCGGGCTTTTTTAGAAACCTAACTACTGTCACTTAAGGTGCATAATTAGATTCTGGAGCGCTAGGTGGAATGATGATATCAGGCATATCAACGCCATCCCCTTCGATTACGGTTCCGCTGCCAGCCATACTACGCATTGCGTCAGCAGTTGCTAATCCGTTCAATAAACCGTTTAGCTCGGCTGTAGTAGGAGCAGGTGCGCTGGGTGGCTGGTTGGCAGTAATAATTGACATCAGGCCGGGTACATCAAGAACAGCGATTTCCGCAGAGGTGAAGCTGCTTAGAACAACTGCACCACCATCAAGGACAACACTTACCGAACCATCAGTGCCAATCACGATTCCGTAAGCAGTACCTCGAATACCGATAGTACCTGTAGGAGTTGTCATGGTGTAGTTCGATTTGTCGATTGAACCGGTAACTGTTCTCAGCATGCCTTTTGCAATGTGCAGCACAGCTTCGTCATCAGCACCGGAATCCTGATAGCTGTAGGCACGAATTTCAAGTTCTGCGCCGGAACCCACAACGATTACCGCGCCGTCTTTCATGCGAAGTTGTACACTGCCTTCATCAGTGGTGACGACATCGCCAACATTGACAGTTGCTGCGCGTTTCAGGGACCGTGTAACACCGTCGGCGCCTGTGGCCGATGCCATGCCTTTAACAGCCAGTACCTGACCAGCCATTTCAGCTGCAAACGCATTCCATGAAGATAGAAGCAGCAACGCAGCGGTCACCTGCAACAATCGTTTAAATCCTGTTAAAAGTGTGTGTGTCATTGCTAATTACTCCTCCTGTTGGAATACAGCGTTGTTATAACTTGCGCTTGGCCGTAGCTGTTGCGAAAATGCGACCCAGCTGTATGTAGGGTCTGTTGGAAAATAAATATACATGAACTATTCGGAGTTTGATACCCCGCGAAATGGCATTTTAATCGTTTGCTTTAATTCAGGCAAACTATTTTATGATTGTTTTTCAACCGCTCGTCGATTTTTCTGCCTGTTTTTTCGATAACTGATTGGTTTATATGAATATATTGGTCACCGGTGGCGCCGGATATATTGGCAGCCACACATGTGTTGCGTTGCTTGAAGCCGGTTATCGAGTGGTCGTGCTCGACAACCTGTCGAACAGTTGTGCCGAAAGCCTGTCGCGAGTACGAGCTATTACGGGTAAGGAGCTGGTTTTCGAAAAGACTGATCTGTGCGATGAGGCTGCGTTAACTGATTGTTTTTCAAAATATAAATTTGAAGGGGTGATACATTTTGCAGGGCTGAAATCCGTTTCGGAGTCCCTGCAACTACCGCTGCAGTACTACCACAATAATTTGCTTTCGACGCTTAACCTGTGTCGGGCAATGGCCAGATTCCGGGTGGCAAAACTGATTTTCAGTTCTTCAGCAACGGTTTATGGCGTGCCTGAAATGATGCCTGTCAACGAAAACTGCGCAACATCTGCGACGAATCCCTATGGCAGAAGCAAGCTGATGATTGAGGAGATGCTCGCGGACTGGGTGAATGCCAGCCTTGCCTCTTTTGAAAAAGGAGAGGCGGATATTTGCCCGGAAGTGGTTTTGCTCAGGTATTTTAACCCGGTGGGGGCGCATGAAAGTGGATTGATTGGTGAAAACCCGCTCGGTATACCCAATAATCTCGTTCCCTATATGGTTCAAGTCGCCGCAGGGAAACACGGGAAACTCAATATTTATGGCAATGACTATCCAACCAGAGATGGAACAGGGGTGCGCGATTATATTCATGTTTGTGATTTGGCTCAGGGCCACCTTGCCGCTCTACAGTGGCTGGTTGACAGAAAGGCAAAAGGGCCGCTGATTGATGTCTTTAATCTCGGTACAGGTCGAGGCTGCAGTGTGCTTGAGTTGCTGGATTGTTTTGAAACTGTCTCGGGTGTGAAAGTGCCGTGCCAGATTGTCGGAAGAAGAGAGGGCGATGTGGCGGAATGTTATGCTGATATTCAAAAAGCGAGAGATATTCTCGGCTGGGTGGCCGAAAAGTCGATTAATGAAATGATGGTGGACACCTGGCGTTGGCAAAAGAACAACCCCGAGGGTTATTGATCTCGGGTATTTCAGGAAAACCGCTAGCTCAATCTGTCAGTCTTTTGTTGACCGTAGCCAGCCTGACGCAGACAGTGAAAACTTCAATTGCTTTTTTGATGTCTTCGATCGAGGCAAAACTCGGTGCCAGCCTGATATTTTTGTCTTCGGGGTCCTTGCCATAGGGAAAGGTCGCTCCGGCGGGTGTCAGTTTGACTCCGGCAGCTTCGGTCAGGGAAACGACCTCGCTTGCAAGGCCGGGCAGCGTGTCAAAGGAAATGAAGTAGCCGCCTTCCGGCCTGCTCCAGACGCCATATTGACCGTCTAGCCCAAGCGCTTTTTCCAGCCCGTTCAATACGGCTTCAAAACGGGGTTTTAGCAGCTCGGCGTGTTTTTGCATATGGCGATGAAGATGGCCCATGTCACTGATAAAACGGGTGTGTTTGAGTTGGTTGACCTTGTCCGGGCCAATGGTGGCTATGCCGAGATGCTTGCTGAATGATGCCAGATTCTCTTTTGTTGCTGCAAAAAAGGCGATTCCACTACCGGCAAAGGTAACTTTTGAAGTAGAGCTATAAAGATAGACGGATTGCTCCGTGCCATGTTTTTTTGCACATTGCATCAGGGATGCCAGTTGCCGCGGTGGCACAACAAGGTCGTGTACAGCGTAGGCATTGTCCCAGAAAATCCTGAAGCCTTTGTGAGCAATAAGGCCAAGCCGGGCAATTCGCTCAACGGTTTCGTCACTGTAGATACAGCCTGTGGGGTTTGAATATTTGGGGACACACCACATACCCCGAATTGACGGGTCGGTTTTGATCAGATTTTCGACCTGATCCATATCAGGGCCATTTTCGGTCATGTTGATGGCGATCATTTCGATGCCGAACTCTTCGCAAATGGCAAAGTGACGATCATAACCAGGGGAAGGGCAGAGAAACCTGATCGTGGTTTCGTTTTTCCAGGGAGTGCTGTCACCCGGACCGAAAAGGTAGGCAAAAAGTATGCTTTGATACATCAGGGTAAGGCTGCTATTGCCACCGGCAAGGGTTTCCTCCGGTAAAACATCCAGAATCTCTGCACCAAGTTGCCTTGCCGAGTCAGTTCCATAGAGACCACCATAATTTCGCGTGTCTACACCATGATCCTTGAAGTCGGCAACATCGATATTGCCCAGTGCATTTGATAATGACAGTTGCTGTGCTGAAGGCTTGCCCCTTGTGAGATCCAGTGCGAGCCCGAGGGAGGTAAATGAAGCGAGCTGTTCAAGCAGGCTGGCCTTGATTTGTTTCAGTTCGGAAGGGGAGGCGCTGTTCAGGTTCAATGTTCTGCTCTCGGCTATTGAAAACCGCGATTGTACAGAAAATGTTTTGTTTTTTTTAGATGAGCAGCTGAAATTATCTTCATTGTAGTTGCTTGTTTGCCTGAGATGGTTAAATATCTCTTCGGGGTTAAAAATGAAGAGTGGAGATAGGCTATGAATGGAATGGTTATTACAATCTTACTGATTCTGGGTTTCTTTTTATCCATTGTTTTTCTCGGGGTAAAAATTGTACCGCAGGGTTACGAATGGACGGTGGAGCGATGGGGGAAATACACGAAAACCCTTCGACCCGGATTGAATATCATTATGCCGGTCATGGATGCCATTGGTCATAAGGTGAATATCATGGAGCAGGTTCTGGATATCCCGCCACAAGAGGTAATCAGTGCCGATAACGCAATGGTCAAAATTGATGCCGTCTGTTTTTTTCAGGTGGTAAACGCGGCGAAGGCATCTTACGAGGTGAATCATCTTGAGCATGCCATTCGCAACTTGACGATGACCAATATTCGTACAGTGCTGGGTTCCATGGAGCTGGATGCCCAACTGTCACGCAGGGATGAAATCAACGAGAGATTATTGACTACGGTAGATGCAGCCACAAACCCCTGGGGTGTGAAGGTGACGCGCATCGAGATTAAAGATATTACGCCCCCGCATGATCTTGTTGAAGCGATGGCGAACCAGATGAAAGCAGAGCGAAACAAGCGGGCGGCTATACTGAATGCCGAAGGTATGAGGCAGTCTGAAATACTGGAGGCAGAGGGTCTGAAGCAGGCCGATATCCTGAAGGCTGAAGGTGCACGACAGGCTGCTTTTCTTGAGGCAGAAGCGCGTGAGCGTGCTGCCGAGGCTGAGGCAAAAGCAACACATATGGTTTCCCAGGCAATTGCCCAAGGTAATATTCAGGCTGTGAATTATTTTGTCGCCCAGAAATATATTGATGCCCTTGGCAAAATAGCTGCATCGCCCAACAACAAAATCATGATGATTCCCCTGGAGGCGAGTCAGGTTATCGGGTCTGTTGCCGGCGTTGCTGATCTTGTGAACGATGTCAAGAAAACGCATACCGAGAGCCAGTCGTGATGGAAACATTGTTTTTGCATATTACTTATTGGCACTGGTTTGCATTGGGTGCCTTGTTGCTGATTCTGGAAATCTTCGGTATCGGCGGGTATTTTTTATGGATAGGACTTTCAGCCGGAGTGGTTGGGTTAATGCTTCTGGTTGAGCCGGGTGTTATATGGCAATGGCAACTGCTTTTATTTGGCTTGCTGTCTATTGTGATCACCTACCTTTGGTGGCGTTACCAGAAGAGCAACCCGGAAGAAGTGGAAGAGCCCTTGCTGAATCAAAGAGGTGCCCGCTATG
>JAGRJA010000194.1 GCA_020443005.1 Pseudomonadales bacterium | reverse complement strand
GGCAAGAACCAGTGCTTCCAGATCCTGGCGTGTTGCGGGCTCTCCTCCACTAAAACCCAGTTGAACGGCTCCGAGTTTTCTGGCCTGGGAAAAGACATCAATCCATTGCTCGGTCGTGAGTTCGACTTTTTTTCCGGCGAAATCCAGGGGGTTTGAGCAATAGGCGCATTGTAACGGGCAGGCATAAGTGAGCTCTGCAAGCAGCCATGTCGGTATCGAATAATCATGGGTCATGTCTTGCTGACCA
The DNA here is from genome assembly GCA_020443005.1 of Pseudomonadales bacterium. Lineage (GTDB taxonomy): Bacteria > Pseudomonadota > Gammaproteobacteria > Pseudomonadales > UBA7239 > JAGRJA01. The sequence goes on along the minus strand of JAGRJA010000194.1, from coordinate 3,553 downwards.
ACCATGATTTCTCGACAGCAAGTGCCACAAATTCAATAACATCAGCCTCAAGTGTGTCGACATCGGGAAACTTTTGTTTCAAACGGGCAACGACTTCTCTTGTTGATGCCGGCTGCTGAAAACAAAAAAGAATTTCTCCGGCACTACCATTGAGCGTCACCATACCTTCAGGGTACAGCAGTACCCAGGCACTCTGCGCCTCTTCCCATTGAAAACGGAAATGAGGCGAAATAACGAAAGCTTGTGTATCGATTGGAAACATTGTTTTCACAGGGTAATCTGCATACCGTCAAACGAAACCTCGATTCCGCTCCGCGCAAGCATTTCAGCTTCAGGTGACTCCTCGTTCAAGATCGGATTCGTATTATTGATATGGATAAGAATTTTCCGTTTTTCATGCAATGTCCCCAGAAAATTCAATAAACCGTTCTCGCCTGATATCGGCAAATGCCCCATTTCAGCAGCCATTTTGTTGCCAACGCCCGTAACTATCATTTCATCTTCAGTCCAGAAAGTGCCCTCAATGAGCAAGCAATCGACCTGGTGACAAAGCGCAAGCAGTTCGGCAGTGATTTCCCCTAATCCAGGCATATAGAGAAGCCGGGTATTTTTAATTTTGTCATGAATGAGTAATCCGACATTGTCACCAGGCTGGGGTGAGCCCCGTCGTGAGGAATAAGGTGGCGCATTGCTTTTAATTGGCACAGGCAACCATTCCAGCTCTGTTAACCCCGTGACAACGAACCGCTCACCGGGTTCTATTGGTTTGTGCTGAAGGCCGCCCTGCCAGCTCTTTAATAAGGGGAAAAGAGAGAAGCCTGTACTGAGATCTTCTTTGACATGATTTGTACAATAAACCGGAAGTGGACAGCCTTCTCGCAAAAACAACAAACCACTACAATGGTCAAGCTGCGCATCCGTTAATACAACAGCCCTGATGGCAGTGTCTCGCAATTGACCTGCTGGCTGTATTTCAGGAAAAGCCATAATCTGGCTTCTAATATCCGGCGAAGCATTCACGATTACCCAGTCGCTGCCGTTATCGGACACGGCAATGGAAGACTGGGTTCTGGCTGTAGCCTTTACGGTACCATTTCTGAAGCCCTTGCAATTTGGGCAGTTACAGTTCCATTGAGGAAAGCCTCCACCGGCGGCAGAGCCCAGCACCCTTATGAACATGAAACGATTCTATTGAACCCAGAAATACATGGTGATTTCAAAACCCATTCGCTTCTCGATAAATGCCGGTTTTTGCCACATGTTTTCTCTCCTCAAAATTACTTAAACCTCATGGCAATATAGCACTACGCCCAAGCCTCTCCAAGTGTGAAGGCTACCTATCTTCTGGATGGAAAGTCTAATCAGCTTCCGGAATCAGCGCCCTGCTCTCGGACAGATCACTGGGTGCAATGAGCGACATGATTTTCCAGCCCGGCTCCGGTTTTTCATCAATCTGCATACAAAAGGGTCTGACTCCACCTTTTTTTCTGATGTAGAACAGGGGAATAACATTGTCACCGTGTTTTTCGAGGTAGTCGCTCCAGGTAAATTCATTACTGAGTGTCGTGGTACGCATTTCGTAACCTGTCGCGACCAACTCGGAAAGCCTTGCAAAGGTCAGCTCTTCACCAAACAGAATCAGGCCCCTGTAACTCGCCGAAACGCTGTGTTTTTCAGATTTGTTGGTATAACTTGAGGTAAACAGGGTAAAAATATTCTGACGACCAAAAAATGCCCGGTAGTGAATGGCTATGACGATATTGGCATCGCGCTGTGGTGACAGTGTCATCAGGTTTCCGATGGCTGTCAGATCGAGATAGCGATCAGCATCTTCTGAAACCGGGTTACCATAGTAGGTGTCCAGACCATCCATTCTTGCATGACGAATATTGTCCCAATTAGAGTCCGTCAGAACGCACCGGAACCCCTGTTTGACAAGTTCAGAAGCTATCTTTCTGGCAGCCCTGTTTGCGCCAACAATCAAAAACCCTGTCGGCTCAGGTTCACGCACATCAAGCATGCGGGCAATCAGCCTGGCTGTCGCACTCTGAAGTAAAACGGTACCCATAATCACGAAGAAAGTTAACGGCACAAGATAAACAGCTTCGTTATAACCCTGGCTTTGAAGTTTTTCCGCGAAAATCGCTGAAACCGCGGCCGCCACAATACCTCGCGGCGCAATCCAGGAAAGAAAGGCACGCTCCTTCCAGGTTAGATCGGTAAAAAGTGTGCTCACGACAACCTGAATCGGTCTCACCAACAGCTGAATAACAAGCAACATCAGAATGACCTTCCAGCCCAATTCAAACAAAAGGGAAAAATCGATTCGTGCGGCCAAAACAATGAAAAGAACCGATATCAACAGAATCGTAAGATCTTCCTTGAAATTCAGAATATGGGAGATATGAACATCCTTCATATTACTTAGCCACATCCCCATCACGGTAACGGCCAGCAAACCCGATTCATGCATGATGGTGTTAGAGAGAGAAAAAGTCATTAAAACCATGCTCAGCGCAATCAGGCTGTGGAGGTATTCCGGCAACCATTGCTTTCTCAAGATAATACCGAGCAGGTAACCCGCCAAAGCACCCAAAATACTACCGGCGATGACGGTCTGGGTAAAAACCACCAATGTGTGCTCAATCGCCTGATATTCAGAGCTGGCGAGAATGAATTCATAGCAGACAACGGCGAAAAGTGCGCCAATCGGGTCAATCACAATACCCTCCCAACGCAGGATATTGGCAACATTTCGCTTGGGTCGAACTGACCTGAGCATGGGCACGATTACCGTGGGCCCGGTCACAACCAACAGGGCTCCCAGCAAGGCGCTGACTTCCCAGGAAAAGCCCATGATGTAACGCGTTGCCAACGCGATCAGAACCCATACAACAATAGCGCCTATTGAAACTATTCTGCGAATGACCGTGCCCAGTTCCCTGATTTCTTCAAACCTGAGAGTAAGGCTGCCTTCAAAGAGAATGATCGCAACAGAGAGAGATACAAAAGGCATCAGTAACTGGCCAAACAAGACATCCGGCTGCAAAACGCCCGTCACCGGGCCCATTACAATGCCTGTAAGCAGCAGAAAAACGATTGCTGGCAATTGCACTCGCCAGGCCAACCATTGACACCCCATTGCCAGAACGGCAACCAACGAAAGAATTAGCGCTATATCCACATGAAACCCGATAGCTTACTCAAAGTGGCTGACTATAAAGGATAATCGACGGGAAATCATGAACTCCCAAAAAGATTGCCCCGAAATAATCGTGAGGAAACCACCCCGGGGCAACAAAACAGACAACAGCAGATTCAGCTAGAAAACAAAGGTGGCTGATAACATCGCCTGTGAACGAGGTGAGTTATAGCCATAAGCCAGCTCGTAATCCTCATCAAGGATATTGGTGAGCGCCAGATTGACACTGAGCTTGTCCGAACATCGATAACCAGCTCTCAAATCCAGTGTCTGGTAGCCATCGAGACTTCGGTTACCATCCTGTCTGCCGCTTTTGGCTGAAAAGGTGAAACCGACATTCATATTATCCCG
>JAGRJA010000193.1 GCA_020443005.1 Pseudomonadales bacterium | reverse complement strand
CCTCTTTGTTGATTGTGTGTTGCGGGCAATACCCGCGCCGCTTGACAGGCTATATGGGGGAGGAAAGCAGGGTTTTCAAGAGCCTGTTTTGTGTATTTGCTCAAAACAGGCTTCATGCCACCGTTAATGTCAGTTTTTTGAAACCACGACCATGGCCGGACGAATCAGTCTTCCACTGAGTACATAACCTTTTTGCATCACATCCATGACTGTGTTGGGTTCAAGTTCGGGGTTTGGTACGAGGGTGATTGCCTGATGGAAATTAGGGTCAAAAGGTTCGCCATGGGGGTCGATTTGCTGGATGCCGTGTTTGGAAAGCGTGTCAATAAAGGATTTCAGGGTGAGTTCTATCCCTTCAATAACCGGCTTCATGGCGTCGTTTTCTGTATCGACAGCCTGTAATGCCCTTTCCAGATTATCGACAACGACCAGCAAGTCAGAGGAGAATTTTTCAAGGGCAAACTTGTGCGCCTTTTCCACATCCTGCTGAGCCCGGCGTTGAATGTTCTGGGCTTCGGCAAGTGCGCGAAGCGCCTTGTTGTTGGCTTCTTCCAGTTGCCTGCTCAAAGATTCTATCTCGCTCTCTGTTTCGCCGGACTCATGCGGTGTTTGTGTATCTTGATCACTCTGTTCTGGTGAGAGCGTTTCTGTTTCGGTGTTCTCCTGTTCATTCAGGTCTTTATTGCTTGATGGTTTTTCATCATGGATATCACTGTTGGACACGGAAAATCTCCTGTAAAGCAGCTGGACAGTAAGAACACCGATATGGGGGTGAAATCGCCGGATTCAAGGGTAAAACAAGCTGTTTGGCATTATCAGGAGGACGATTTCTGGCTCAGGGCTGCACTGAGGATGCGTGAGGTGGCGTCGACAATCTGGATTACCCGGTCATAGGCCATGCGGGTTGGGCCGATTACGCCGAGAACACCAACCACATCGTCATGTTTGTGGTAGGTCGAGGTAACGAGAGAATAATCCTCGAGAACGCTGAACCCGGATTCCCGGCCGATAAATATTTGTACGCCATTGGCTTTCACACAGTTATCCAGCAAATGAAGGATATCCTGCTTGTGATTGAAGGCTTCAAACAGGTGGCGAATACGCTGAAGGTCGTCCGGTTGGCTGCCATTGATCAGTTGGGTTTGCCCACTGACAATGTAGTCGTCGTTGTTATCATCAGTCTCAAAGGCCTGTCGTGCAAACTGCAGGGCATCGTTCATCATGTTGTTGAGACTGTCTTTTTCCTGTTCCAGGGTTGCAAGCAACTGGCTGCGAGCCTGTTCAAGTGGTTGGCCAGTGTAGTTGCTGTTCAGAAAGCGGGCCGCTTCCTGTAATTCCTTTTCAGAGAAAGGGCGGTGTGTACGGATTATCCGGTTCTGTACATCTTCGCCATCAATGACCAGGATAATCAGTATCCGGTTACCGGATAATGCGACGAAATCGATATGGGTGATATTGGCAGATTTGCGTTTGGGCAGGGTTACAAGGCCTGCCTGCATTGTGGTCGATGAGAGCAAGCGGGAAGCCGAAGAAACGAGTTCGGCGGCGCTGAGCTCGGGGTTGAGTGTTTGTTTCAGGGTTTTGATCGCAGCGTCATCATCCAAAGGGCGGACCGAAATCAGGCTATCGACAAACAGGCGGTAACCGAGTGGGGTGGGAACACGACCAGCCGATGTGTGCGGGGATGTGATAAAGCCGAGTTTTTCCAGGTCGGCCATGATATTCCTGATTGTGGCCGGGCTGACGGCAAGCTCACTGCGGTTCAGCAGTGTTTTCGAAGCAACCGGCTGACCCTCCTTGACATAAAGTTCTATCAGGTTTTTCAGTACCTGTTGTGAACGAGGAGGTAGCCCGGATGCTGATGTCATTTCTTGGTGTGTTACCGGAGATCAGCGTCTTGATGGAATGTGCAGGGGCTTGCCATTGATCATGACCGGG
>JAGRJA010000016.1 GCA_020443005.1 Pseudomonadales bacterium | reverse complement strand
GTCAAAGTTTTCCGGCTGCTGATATTCCATCATCGCCTTGATCACCGGAATATAAACCAGACCGGTATCCGGGCTATACGCCATGGAGTGCCAATTATGCCCTCCCACAGCAGAAGGCATCATCAGCATTTTGTTTTTTTCAAAACGAATCCCTTCAGCTTCCATGGGGCGGCCATTTTCATCATAACCACTTGCCCACAACACCTTGGTAAACGGTACAGCAGAAAGGTATTCTCCGGTCACGCGATCAATGACAAAAAAGAAACCGTTTTTCGGCGCCTGCATCAGCACCTTGCGAGCTTCGCCATTCCACTCAATATCGGCAAGTATGATCTGTTGTGCGGCGGTAAAGTCCCAACTCTCACCGGGTGTTGTCTGGTAGTGCCACACATATTCACCGGTATCGGCATTAACAGCCACAATGGACGAAAGAAACAAATTGTCGCCGCCGCCGGGGCTTCTGATTTTATGGTTCCAGGGTGAACCATTACCTACCCCGATATACACTAGGTTCAGTTGAGGGTCGTAACTGAATGAATCCCAGACTGTGCCGCCACCGCCCTGTTTCCACCACTCCCCGTTCCAGGTTTTGGCCGCCATTTCCAGGGCCTCGTTTTCAAAACCATCAGCGGGGTTACCCGGAACCGTATAAAATCGCCAGGCAAGCTCACCCGTTTCACCGTCATAGGCCGAGAGATAGCCACGCACACCGTATTCAGCACCGCCATTACCAATCAGCACCCGGCCTTTGACAACACGGGGAGCACCGGTAATCGTGTAATCCTTGCTCTGGTCAACCGTCAATGTGCGCCAGACTTCTGCGCCACTCTCACGATCAACAGCAATCAGATAACCGTCCAGAGAACCAACATAAACCTTGTTTTCCCAAACGGCAACACCACGGTTCATCGGCCCGCAACAGGCGCGTACCAGATACTCGCGCGGTACCTTAGGGTCATACGCCCACAACAACTCACCAGTCGCGGCATTGTGGGCGTAAACGCGACTCCAGCTGCCCGTTGAATACATCACGCCATCCGCCACTATGGGTGTCGACTGCAAGCCACGACTATCGGGGAACTCATAGGACCAGGCCAGCCCGAGCTCGGTAACATTACTGTCGTTAATTTGCTTCAGGGGGCTGAAGCGCGACTCATCATAGCTGCGTCCATGAGTCAGCCAGTTATCCACTTCGGCATTGGCATTTACCAGCCGCTCGGTGGTAACAGGTGCAGCATGCACGACCGACAACATCAGACAAACGGCCACCATCACCTGAAGCCAGGTTTTACAACACAACAATACTACCGAATACAAACCCTGCTTACGCTCACTGTTATTTCTGCTGCGTTTCATACCACCTAACCCCTTACTTTTGTCATTCTCCCGGAACCTGCACTGACAGGCGGCCAGCAGAACGCCACAAACTATTACACAATTATATTCATGTATACTTTAATATATCTTCATGGGTGATGTAATGTGGAAGATACGAGGAAAAAGAAACCGGAAAATGTCAGCCAGGATAACGCATGGCTCTGCATGAAAAAGAATCCAATATCACTTTTGCAAAAAGGAAGATCTTTGCAAACCCTGTAGCAGTTTCGCGGTTTGTTCACTGAAATAGAAAAAATGAGGATAACGGTCTGATCGCACGAAAAATTTGCCGTTCACCGAAAAAAACCGGTAGATATCTTTTTTGCCGCCCACTGTTTCAATGTCAAAGGTATAATCGGGCTGCCTGTCTGACAGCATTTTTTCCACTTCGGGGTTATCGAGCTTGCCGATAACTCTTAGATTCTGAATCGCAGCAATAAAACCGGCAACTTGCACAAAGTCCTGCTTCTCAGCATCAGCCAGATCTGACAAACGCCATACACCTTGCCGATAAACAAAGTCAAAACCCTTGCCCCCAATGTGCTGTAACTGATCCGAAACCTGTAATAAATTCACATCCATCCAGATAAAAGGAAGTGTACTCGGCAAGAAGCCTGAAAAGCGTACCGCATAAACCGGTTTTTCACCCACCTGCCTGAAATAATAACGGGCATCTTCAGCATCCCCGCCTTCGAATGAACCCAGCAGGAAAACCTGTTCCTTATTATTTTGGGTATGCAACCTGACCCTGAAACGAAACTGTTGCTCCGACACCTGAAAACGACTGTAATCCACCTCGCTATCACTGTAAACAAAACCGGGCTTCCAACTGGCAATGGCATCCAGAAACAGATTCAATTGCGCCTCATCTACCGGCAAGTCAAAATAGCTACCCAGATGCCACGCCGAGCCTTTTCGATTCAACTCAAGCACACCGCCCGCTTCCTCCAGCACGATTTTATTCAGTGCATCCCTGTCAACAACCAGCAAGACTTCCTTCTGCAAAACCTGCCCCTGCTTATGCCCGGTCGGGTTGACAAAATAAAACAACACTGCCAACTGTATTGACAGCAAAACCGACAAGAGAATGTTCCATCGCTTTAACATCAGCCGGCCACCATTTTCCTGAAACGACGGATACGCACGACATGCCAGACAAATATCAGCAGAACCATCATCAAAAAGCCGAGAAAGCAACCAAGATAAACCAGACGCTCCCAATACTGCTGCTCCTGTTGCGTCATCACAGGCAAAGCGCGATTGAAGCGACTCTGGCTTCTTAACGCCAGAAGTTCCGGGTCAGACACCATAAATTCGAGCATATTCTGCAACATCGTGGTAGCACCACGCTCAACATTGTTTCTCGCTGCACCCAGCAACTGCAGAGTCTGGTCACGCACAAATTCATTGGATGCAAAAACAATCAGTCGACCTTCACGCATTGCCGGTTGCTGACTCTGAAAACCGGCAAATTTGCCACGCAGCTCGACGGCCAGCGGGTAGGACGACTGCTGCCCCTCAGGCACAAAAAGACTGCGGCCACTGTCATCTACCCTTGGTGTTAACACCCGATTGCGGGATAGCCAGGCAGCTTCACTGCTTTGCAACAACACGCGCGAATCGATACCAGTTTTCTTATCAACAAAAACCGGGGAAGCCCAGGCCATCACAACCCGATCAACGCCTGCATTGAAGCCTTTCAGCGAGTCGAGAGCGCCGCCCCGAATTTCCGGGAAATAAGGATAATCCAGCATCTGGTAATCCTGAAATGTATAAGTGCCGCT
>JAGRJA010000192.1 GCA_020443005.1 Pseudomonadales bacterium | reverse complement strand
CTTTTCGATTCTGCCCAGAGCTGACAAATGCACCCCCTTGGTGATAACAGGTGGTTTTGCCGATCGATTTTCAGGTCTTTCCAAGGAAACAAGGCCCAGTGAGTTAAGCGTCATGCTTGGTGATAGACTTGTGGAAAGCAGTGCTCGAATCAATACAATCCCGGACGAGCTTATTGTTAATCCAACCTACATCGGCTTTCATCCGGATTATGACAATCGGGCTTATCAGGGGCGATTAGGGCAGGTTTATCTTCTGGCAGATCGTTTGTACCCCGATTTTAATACCAGGCCTTCCGGCCTGGATTTCTTTAAAAACCAGCTCTGTCAAAGGCAGTAAAATATAAAGCGCGCGCATAAAAAAACCGCCAAAACTGAGGCGGTTTTTTTATGCTGGACAGAGGGTGAGTGTAGACGGCCTTTTATCGGTCTTCCAGCTTGACAAAGTCGCGCTTGACAGCGCCTTTGTAAAGTTGACGAGGGCGGCCTATTTTATAAGGCTCGCTCAACATTTCATGCCAATGTGATATCCAGCCAGGGGTTCTCCCTGTGGCAAAAATACAGGTAAACAGTTCGACGGGGATGCCAAGAGACTTCAGGAGAATTCCGGAATAGAAGTCGACATTCGGGTAAAGTTTTTTCTCGACAAAGTAGCTGTCTTCAAGCGCAATGACTTCAAGTTTCTTGGCCATCGCCAGCAAGGGGTCATTATTATTGCCCAGCTCGGCAAGCACCTCATCACAACATTTTTTCATCACCCGAGAACGCGGATCAAAGTTTTTGTAAACCCTGTGGCCGAAACCCATCAGCCGGAAGGGATCGCTCTTGTCTTTGGCCTTGGCAACATACTCATCAATACGGGATACATCGCCAATCTCATTAAGCATATTCAGTACAGCTTCGTTGGCGCCTCCGTGTGAGGGGCCCCAAAGTGTTGCAATACCGGCAGCTATGGCGGCGTAGGGGTTTGTGCCGGAGGACCCTGATAAACGCACGGTGGAGGTTGAGGCATTCTGTTCATGATCAGCGTGCAACAAAAACACAACATCCATGGCGTGAGCAGCCGTTTTACTTGGCGTTTTGCCGCTCATCATGTAAAGAAAGTTGGCAGCGTAATCGAGGTCATCATTTGGTGTGATGAAGTCCATACCTTGCGAGTGCCTGTAGCACATTGCTGTCAAGGTGGGCATCTTGGCTATCAGGTTGATGGCGGCCTCGACACGATGTTCGTTGTTGGTTATATCCAGCGATTTATGGTACAAGCCCGCTAATGCCGCCGTGGCACTACAAAGAATTGACATTGGATGGGCGCCCCGATCAAAACTTTTCACAAGGCTGGCTATGCTGTTATCGACGGTTCTCTGGGCATTTACTTTAGAAATGAAGGCTTCCTTTTCAGCCTTGTTGGGCAGCTCGCCGAAAAGAAGCAGATAGCAGGTTTCAAGGTGATCCGACTGTTCGGCAAGTTGCTCGATCGGGTAGCCCCTGTGGAGGAGGATGCCCTTGGCTCCACCAATGAAGGTGATGCTGGATTCGCAGGCAGCGGTAGATACAAAACCGGGGTCGTAGGTGAACAGGCCCTTGGCGGTCAAGCCTCTCACATCGACCACATCCGGGCCGAGTGTGCCGGAATAAACAGGTAATTCGATTTTTCCCTCAATACCGTCGATTTCCAGGTGCGCTTTTTTATCGCTCATCCAATAACTCCTAAGGCTTTCTCAATAATGGCCCGATGATATAGACACAGATAGTGCACAGATAGCCATGCGCTATATATGAGTGTCTTCATCAGGCTGATTGTAAATTCTAGTCTAAAGTTCGTCTCGAGGGTGTTCCGGGAAGTGACCAACACCAACGCTAACTTGATGTGCGGTCAACTATAGGCAGATAATAATTTTTGTCAAATAGTATTGCCAGAGAAAACAGGGATTATTTTAATCCCCTTAAAAAATGCACAAAGATGACGATGGCCTGAATGTTTTGCACCTGTTTAGAACATGTGTTTCATTTGGGGGTTTATTGCGCCATTGGGTTTGTCTTTGCCGGCTTATCACCCTATAATGCGCGCGCTCATAAGTGAATCTCCTTGATGGCTTATGGGTAGTTGGATCCAGCCGGGTCTCTATTCTTCCTATCCTTTTAGTGAGTGAAGCCGTGAGTGATAAACGCCCAGTCAATCTTGATATAGCAACGATCAGATTACCATTGCCAGCCTATGTATCCATACTGCATCGAGTATCAGGTGTATTTCTGATAGCCGGTTTTGCAGTCTTCCTTTATCTGCTTGACCTTTCCCTGTCCTCACCCGAAGGCTTTGCTGAAGCTGTTGCCTGTCTGGATGCCCCTTTGGTGAAGTTTGTGGTCTGGGTTGTCGTTTCGGCATTTCTTTATCACCTGTTTGCAGGCTTGAAGCATTTGATTATGGATGTCGGGATTGGTGAAACACTTGAAGGGGGGCAAACGGGTGCCAAGATTACCTTGGTTGCATCAGCATTATCGATTATTGCAGCAGGAGTGTGGATATTATGGTAACAGCAGTCACCAGTTTCGGTCGCAGCGGGCTTTCTGACTGGTTAATCCAGCGCCTGAGTGCTGTCGTGATGACAGCCTACTTTATTTTTATCATCTGGGTATTCTGCTCAAATCCGGATATGACCTATCCGCAGTGGAGTGAGCTTTTCTCACAAACTTGCGTAAGAATCTTCAGCACTTTTGCCTTGCTGTCCGTAATAGCACATGCATGGATAGGAGCATGGTCTGTTTTGACCGATTATGTAACAACTCGTCTGCTGGGCGCCAAAGCAACAAAATTAAGGCTG
>JAGRJA010000191.1 GCA_020443005.1 Pseudomonadales bacterium | reverse complement strand
CGTGAAACGGCAATGGTGAGCCCCGGCTGACCATTGAACAAACTCAGGATTGGCTGATCGGCAAAGCCGTCGCGAATGCTGGCAATATCGGAGAGTGGTACGGTCACACCATCCCTTTGCGTGATTATGCCAAGTTTGGCGAAGTCCTCCTTTATCCTTGCCTGTCCTTGCGAACGCAGTACGATGGTGCCGTTTTCTGTGCGAATTTTTCCACCTGGCAGGTCGCGTGATTGTTCACGGATGCGGTTGACGATGGCATCAAAACTCAATCCATAGGCGCGAAGGGTTTGATCGCTGATTTCGATACTGATTTCATAGTTCTTGTCGCCCTGGATCTCAACCTGGGTAATACCGGGTAGTTTGAGCAAGTCGTCATGAATTTCTTCCGCCAGTCTTTTGATGCCTTGTTCATCAAGCGGGCCGAAAACCGAGAGATTGATTACGCGCGTTCTGGGTGTATTCTCCTCGATAAGAGGTCGTTCTGACTCTTGCGGGAATGCTGTAATACTGTCAACCCGAACCTTGATGCGATTAAAGATATTGTTGAAATCCTCATCGGGGCCAACATCAATGACAACTCGACCAGAGCCTTCCTGGGCAATGGCTGTAATTTTTTCGATACCTTCGATATCCTGAATTTCCTCTTCGATCTTCAACAAAATGCCCTGTTCAACTTCTTCCGGCGAGCTTCCCGGGTAGGGGACTGTGATGGTCAGGGAATCTGCCGGAAAAGTGGGGAATACCTCTTTTTTTAGGGAGGGGAGGGCGCTAATGCCAGCCGCCGCTACGATGAGAAGTAACAGGTTGGCGGCCACAGGGTTTTTGGCCATCCAGGCAATGATGCCTTTTTCGTTGATGTCCCTCATGGTGAAGGTTCGACAATCCGGACTTCCAGCCCGTTGAACATTTCGGCCAGGGGCGTGGTGACGACACGCTCGCCAACATTGATACCTTTGTTGATGATGATATCGCTATCTGTCTTCTGCAAGACCGACACGGGGCGTTTTCTCAGTTTGTTTTCGCTATCCACGATAAAAACTGAACCGTCAATCTGTAATGCAGTGGAGGGAATGACAAAAAGATTTTCTAGCGGGCGTGACTCGATTGTGGCTGAAACAAAACTGCCAAAGGCCATCGGTAAGGCCGATGAGTTGTTCAGCGCATATGGGTCAAGGAGGCTCGCCACGGCAGTGTAGGTGCGCGTTTTTTCATCGATGTTGGCTTCGATGCGGGTGATTTGTGCTTCGCGGTTGATGATGTCACTGCCAAGCTGAAGTGAGAGAGTGACGCGATTTCCGGGTGATGAGGTAAATGGTTTTTCGGAGATCAGCAGCAGTTCTTCAGCTCTGACCGGCAAATGGATTTCGCCAATTGCTGTATTGATCAGGTTGGCGATGGGGCTGCCGCGTGTGATGAATTGACCGGCATCGACCTGCTTTTTTGAAATCAGTGCTGTAAAACCCGTTGAAATGCGCGTGTTGTTGAGATCGTGCTGGCTTTGATCCAGTTTTTTTCGGGCAGCCTGAAGAGTTTCGGCAGACTGTTTTACGGCCAGAGAGTCGGGCTGGTAGCGGGCATTTTTATCTTCAAAATCGAGTTGTGCACTGAGTAAAGCGGCTTTGGCATTTGCCAGATTCACTTCGTAATCAATCGGGTTGATTGTCAGCAGGTTTTTTTCAGGTGGAACAATGTTGCCATCGAGAAATTCAGGTGATACGGATAACACCTTGCCGTTGACTTCCGATAACAGAGTGATCTGGTGCCGGGGTTTTAAAGTACCTTGGCTGTGAATATGCAGTGTCAGGGTTTGCTGCCGTGCGATTTCAGTTTTTACAGCAGGAGGTACCTTTGGGACAAGCTGCTTTTCCGGTGAGGTGCGGAGCGTAAGCATGGCCTGTGAAGCAAAATACCCCCCAGTCAGAATGGCGATAATTAAAAGCAGCTGGACAGCAACAGAGCGATTCACCGCGTTAACCCAAGAGAAAAATGGCTATTCTACAGCAAGATCTTGTTATCTTCGCTTGCTGAAAATACCGAGGTGCCTAACTTTTTTTGAGTCCGGACTGTTTTGCCTTTTCCTTTTTAGTGACAAAACCACGGCAAAAAACACCAGCGTGAGTGTTGTGAAGGCTGATTCCCGGTGTTGGCTTTTTCAGGAAAATCCTTCAGCAGCTTTTCAATGGTTTTTTTCAGTAGT
>JAGRJA010000190.1 GCA_020443005.1 Pseudomonadales bacterium | reverse complement strand
GAGCGTCGCGTTATCCAGAAAACGGCTATCCAGCGGGCAATCAGTTCTATGCTCGGCCTGGTTTTTCCAACCTGTGGCTGCCCCAAAACAGCCTACATGCGACCAATGGCACGATTTCACCTGCCCCTCGCCACCGAAGAGGAAACCGTTTTCCGGGTCACAGGTACCTACCTGCTTGCACAGTATTTTCTCAACGAAAAAGGGAAAAAAGGTCAGTTTGATTTCAGCGGCCTGACAAAAATCTATGAAGACTTGCATATTCTGAATACAGCGATTGCAAGCCGCCTGAAAACAGCCACAAAATCCGACTCCTCCAAAAATGCCATCACCCTGCTGGATATGTATGCCACATTGGTACCCATGCTGATTGAAGATCAGCTTGTCGAAATCCGTGGTTTTTTTCAGGCCTATCTGCCGGAAGATGACATCGAGCCGGTGGCGACCAAACATAATTATCTTGAAAAAGCCAAAGCCTTCAGCCTGGAGCTGGAACTCGTTCCAATTGAAGGCGATAAAAAAGACGACATTCCTGACTGGATGAAAGAAGTTCGCGGCGAAAAAACGGACGCGCCTGAAGCTAAAAAAGCTTCTTTCAGCTTACCGGATGACGAGGAAACCACGGGCAACAACAAAAATACCGAGAAAGACGAGGAGGAACCTTCCTTCAGTTTTTCACTGGCAGATTATGAAGAGCCCTCTGCCCAAAAAACGACTGGCAAAGCCTCATACCAGCTCGCCGACGACGAACCACCACCGGTATCCGGAAAAGCGTCATTTCAACTCCCTGAAAATCAGGACGCCAGACCGAAACCCCAAAAAGCCTCTTTTTCACTGCCGGGTGACGACACTGATGAAGAGGAAAATGCAGGGAAAGACGAGCACAAAAAAGAACAGGATCCTGGCGTCATTGATTTCAAACTGGACTAGCCCACTGGTCATTGTCAGCCCGGTGTCCGACAACTGACCAGAAAGGCATTGTCGGTCGACATTACCACCACACCGTCCTGATTGTACATTTCATTCGCCGTTTCGACGATGCCGCAGTCCGGACGACTTTTTGAACGACGCAAAGCGGTCACTTCACTGCGAACAAAAAGCTCATCCCCGGGTCGGGCCGGGTGTCTTGCACGCATGTTATTGAAGCCCAGGGCACTGACAGCAGCCATGTGCTCGGTTTTTTTATCACAGGTACCAATACCAACCATCATTGCAAAAAGATGCACAGAAGAGGCGGTCAAGCCACCAAACATGGATTGCTCTGCAGCCTGTTTGTCAATATGAAACGGCTGTGGATCCCAACGACTGGCTACTTCGATTATTTCTTCTTCTGTTACTTTATAACTGTTCTGGAAAACAATCTTTTCACCCACTTCGATATCTTCAAAATAACGCATACAAGCAACCTGTTTAGTCAAAATACTGTCACCTTCCGGCACATTCGATGATTATAATAAAAAGCCGCAGCAGCGGATTCAGGGATTTCCTACAGTTGCTGTCTGCATAAAATAACGATAATCCGGTGGTCATTGTATGAAACGCCCACACTCTTTTCTCTTTTCAGACATTGCCAAAGAATGCCCAATAATCACACAGCCTTACCGCCTGGATGACAACAGGGGCGAAAGAAGACTCGGACTCAGGATTATTGTGCCTGAAGCACTGCAATCCACTTACCCTTATAACGCGAGCGCCTACCAGTTTTTACAGCAATTGCGCAGTGAAATTCTTCATTACGGCTTAATCGAATTCCCCGATTTGCCGGTTAATTACAGTAACCATACCCTTGCACAAAAAGCCCCTTGGCAACACAGTTACAGCCGCAATCCCTATCTCACCGATTTCTGCCAGTGTCCGCATCAGGATACACCACCGTACCCGACTGCATTCTGGCTAGACAAACCTCGCCGCTTTTTTTCCACATGGGTCATTTCATCCGATTTTGCTGAATATTTTTACGCTGTCAGACAAGCAAATCCTGACCATACTATCGAACAGCTACACCGTTTACTGGTTCAAAAAAGTCTTGATTGCCATCAAGGTCTTCTACTTAACCGGAAACCGGGACTACTGTTAATCGACAACAGTCATCATCAACGACTATTCCACGCCAGAACCTGCAATTTTCAACAAATTTTGCACAAAAAACCGGATGACACGGATACAGCCATGTACGCTTTTAACGAAATCGGCCTCTTACATCATATCGACAACCTCGACAGTCGACGCGGTGAGGCCTGGCGGGATAAAGAAGAGGAACAACAAGTCAGGCTTTTCATCAAAACGGAAAAACCGTTCTAAGGTCAGGTGAAAAAAGAAACCCACATACACCCGTGCAGCAAGACCGGTACTGTTCGAAAGAACACCTATTCAACCCACCGCTTGAAACGGACTGTGATCTCCGTGCCGCTCTCATCATCGCTGTGCATGGCGATCTCTGCGTGCATGGCTTTCGCCATCAACCAGGCACTATAAGTGCCCAAACCGTAACCTGCACCATGAGAAGATGTCTTGTATTTTTCAAAAAACTGACTGCGTATATCCACAGGAACCGGCTGGCGGTTTTTCAGGCTAACCAGCACATGAGCCTGTTTCTCATCAATCGATATCTGCAGCACTTCTTTCTGCTCAGCCGCATTCACAGCATTACTCAGCAAATTGGCCAGCATTGAATAGCATAAGGTATCCATGCCTTTTATATAAACAGCCTGCGTTTTATCGACGGGAAGAGCATTTAACTTCAAATCAAAACTGACATCACAGTCGACCGTTTGCTCTTCAGCCACTGACAAAATCATCGACACCAACTCAACCCGCTCGGGAACAAGCTCGAAATCTCCGTGTTCGATTCTGTCCAGATCAAGATGATGATTCACCAGATGCATGATCTTGTGAGCACTGGCTTCAATCTGCCTCAAATAATGCTTTTGCTGGTCGTTCAGCTCATCGTTTTTCAGCATCTGCGCAAAACCCATTACACCGTTCAAGGGGTTACGGATATCATGTCTGATCAGGTTTTCAACCAGCTGCTTCTGTTTTTCCAGTTTTATCCGCTCATCGATTTCTTTTTGCAATAAAAACCTGGCTCTCTGTATATGGAAGGAGTAAAAATAGAAACCAAGCACCAGCACAATAAACAATGTACAAATAATCATCGCAAAACTGCGATAGACATTCACACGACGAGACCAGTCTGTCGCCTCAATATCCATCCCGATGACCATTAACAACTCTCCGCCCTGCGGATCAAAAACAGGGGCAATACCGGAAACCCACATTCCCCATTTATCCTTCATTGGCCCTTCTACAAAAGCCTCGCCATTTTCAAAAATCCCGGACAACGCAGCAGACGCCTCTGTATAAACTTCTCCGGGAAAAGCATCATCTTGCGAATTCTCACTATCGGCATCAACATAAAAGAAAACCCGCCCGTTACGACGCCCCATCAAATAGATATATTCAATACTGGGATCAACGGTTTTCAGATGAAGTAATCGCGACTTGATCTCGAAAAAAACAGGGTTATGCAGGTCGCTTTCGTTGCCCTTGAGCGCCCTTAATGCATTGATATCCAGAGAGGCCGCTGCCAGGCGTGTCAATTGCAGCAAATGATCCCTCTCCTTGTCTTCGCCATAAAAAACAAGGGCGCGCGTCAGCAGGGAAGAAAATAAAAGTAAAGACAACACCATTGCGGTGAAAACGAGTACAGATTTACGGTTTATAGCAAACAAGTCGCACCCTTCCCTGAAAACGGCAGCCAAACAACCCATTGGCCAGCCTTCCTGACCCCTCCAGTTATACCGTAGTCTTCTGTATGAAAGCAAATTGACAGCAAGACTACCCATTTCGGTTTGTGAAATCCGGTATACCCCTCTATTATTAGCTTCCTTTATTAACCGCGTGTTTCGTCAAGAAAACATGCCAGCCCAAAGCCCAGGTATGCATTAATGATTCCAGTTGACAACAGTGCCACCCATATTCGAATCGATAACAGTGATATGGAAATAGCCAAACCACTCCATACGTTAATTATCAATGAAGTTCTGCCCGACCTGGGTATTGAGGCGTCCCACTTCTGGAATATTCTTCAGGATGTCATCACCGAGATGGCGCCCAAAAACAACATCCTGTTATTGAAACGCTACAAACTTCAGGCTGAAATCGACACCTGGCACCAGTCCCGATGTGATGCACCCCATAATCACGAGCTGTATAAAGAATTCCTCAAAAAAATCGGCTACCTGCTACCGGAAGGTCCGGCCTTTTCGGTCGGCACCCAAAATGTGGATGACGAGATCGCCATCATCGCCGGCCCGCAACTGGTCGTTCCGGTAAAAAATGCCCGTTATGCGCTCAATGCGTCCAACGCACGCTGGGGGTCGCTGTACGATGCCCTTTATGGCACCGATGTCATTAGTGATGATGATGGTGCCGCCAAGGGTGCCGGATACAATCCGGTTCGTGGTGCCAGAGTCATTGCCTATGGCCGACAATTTCTCGATCAGATGGCCCCCTTGCAGGAAGGCTCACATGCAGATGCCACTGAATACTGTATCAACGAGGCCTCATTACATATCAAACTGAAAAATGGCGATACAACCCAACTCAGACAGCCCGAAAAATTTGCCGGCTACAAAGGGCGTGTTGATGCACCTGCAGAAATTCTTCTGCAAAACAACAACCTTCATGCCATCATCCAGATCGATCCTGGCCACCCGATCGGCAAGGAGGATGCAGCGAACATCAAGGATATTATTCTTGAATCAGCCATCACCACCATTCAGGACTGTGAAGATTCTGTCGCGGCTGCCGATGGTGCTGACAAAGCTGAAGTCTATCGTAACTGGCTGGGGCTCATGCGCGGTACACTCAGCGACACTTTTGAGAAGAATGGCAAAACCATCACCCGTTCATTGGCCCCTGATCTTCACTTCAACAACCCGAATGGCAAGCCAATTACCCTGCATGGTCGATCTTTGCTGCTCATCCGCAATGTTGGCCACCTGATGACCAACGACGCGGTACTGCTTAAAGGCGAGGAAGCTCCCGAAGGCATTATTGATGCTGTTGTCACCGCACTTATCTCACTCTACGACATCAAGGGCCTTAACCAGCTTCGCAATTCCCGAACCGGCTCGATGTACATCGTTAAACCCAAAATGCACGGACCTGAGGAAGTAGCCTTTGCCTGTGAGCTTTTCGATAGGGTTGAAGATGCATTCAAGCTGCCCCGCTACACCCTGAAAATCGGGATTATGGATGAAGAACGACGAACCACCGTCAATCTGAAAGAGTGTATTCGCGCAGCCAAAGACCGCATCATTTTTATCAATACCGGCTTTCTGGACCGCACCGGTGACGAGATTCATACTTCCATGGAAGCAGGTGTCATGGTTCGCAAGGAGGCCATGAAGCAGGAAAAATGGATCAAGGCCTATGAAAACTGGAATGTGGATATCGGGCTTGAATGCGGTCTGCAAGGCATCGCCCAGATTGGTAAAGGTATGTGGCCCAAACCCGACCTGATGAAAGAAATGGTCGACACCAAAATGATGCATCTGGAGGCCGGTGCCAATACCGCCTGGGTTCCCTCTCCAACAGCCGCCACGCTTCACGCCATGCACTACCATCAAATGAAAGTCAGCGATCGTCAAAACGAGTTGAAAAACCGGCCTCGTGCAAGTATCGATGACATTCTGACTATCCCCTTGCTCGGTGACACCCGGCTCAGTAACACCGAAATTCAACAGGAACTGGACAATAACTGTCAGGGAATATTGGGTTATGTCGTACGGTGGATAGATCTGGGAATTGGCTGCTCGAAAGTACCTGACATCAACGATGTTGGCTTAATGGAAGACCGTGCAACATTGCGTATTTCCAGTCAGCATATCGCCAACTGGTTGCGCCATGATTTCGTCAAGCGCATTCAGGTACTGGAGACTTTCAAACGAATGGCTGTTGTCGTTGACCGTCAGAACGCGCACGACCCCGATTACATCCCGATGGCACCCGACTTCGACAACTCCGTTGCCTTTCAGGCGGCCTGTGAACTGGTATTCGGTGGTGTTCACCAACCCAGTGGTTACACAGAGCCTGTATTGCATCGCCGCCGTCGCGAACTCAAGGCCGCTGCCAGATCTCAGCGTTAAACGATGAACCCTCTCCAGCTTTGCCAGTGTACACCACTTTCTGCTGACACCCGGCAAAGCTGAAAGTTGGCGCGCAGCCCCTAATTAATGAAAAGCCTTCTGCTTTTGAACTCGTTAATTTCAAAAAAATACCTGAAGGCCAGTCTTGCGAGCCGTTTTCCGTCCCGCACGCTTTCCGGGTTGTCAAAACAATACGCGGCAATAGCAAGCAAGCTCTGCCCTGAAAAAACATCCACCGCCGCTGCATCTTCATCACGCACTTCAACAAAACCCTCTGCCCCGACGAACCGGTAAAAATTGTCCCGCCTGAAAATTGAAGCAAGGTCTTCATCAGGGAACAACGCAAAACCCAGTGTTTCAAACAACAGAAACTCGAAGCAGCGCAGGCTTTTACCGACTTCAACACTGGCATCACTCAAGTCGAGCAGAGTAGCCTGGTAGGCGGAAAAAAGCCTGTTCTCGGCAAGCGCTTTTGGCAAGCAACGATAGATCACTTCATTAAGGTACATCGCACTGAACAAGCGCTTGCCGGACAAGCTGTAACCGGAACCTTGTACTTCAAAAACCTTGATGCTTTTCAAATCGGTTTTGCCCATCGTGGTAATGCTATAGGGCGTAAACATCTGTATTCTGTTTTTCTGGCCTCTCGCAATTGCAGAAAACCGCCCTTTATCTTCGGCAAAAAGCTCAAGCAGATAGCTGTTTTCCCTATAGGACCTGATATGCAATACAAACGCTTTTTTATCGTTAACATTCATCAGTTTAACCGCATCAACAGCCTGTAAAAATTCAGTTATCCAGGCCCAGACTTTTCAGCGCTCTTTCATCATCCGACCAACCTGACCTGACTTTTACCCATAGTTTCAAGTTAACCTTTTTTTCCAACAGCTTTTCGATATCTTCCCTTGCAGTCTGCCCGATTTGTTTAATGCGACTTCCCTTATCACCAATCACAATATTTTTTTGGCCCTTTTTCTCGACAAGAATCAAGGCATGAATATGAAAAATCGAGGCTTTTTCTTCAAAATCCTCTATTTCAACGGCAACATTATGCGGCAGCTCCTCTCCCAGCATTCGGGTAATTTTTTCACGAATGATTTCACTGACCACAAAACGGTCACTTCTGTCTGTTATCTGCTCTGCATCGTAAAAAAAACTGTCTGCCGGCGGGATATAGGGTTTAATAACCGCTTCAAGATGTTCTATATCCTGCTCATTCATCGCCGACACAGGCACAATCTCCGAAAACTGCTCTCTTGCTGACACCTCGGCAAGATAAGGTAACAAATCAGCTTTTTTTTCCAGCTTGTCAATTTTGTTAATAACCAGAATCACAGGCAGTTGCGTTTGCCTGATCTGCTGAAGCACAAACTGGTCTTCCCGGTTGAAGGTCAAACGATCTACGACAAATAAAATCAGGTCAACATCGTGTAATACGGATGAGGCAGAACGATTCATCATCCGGTTCATGGCCTTCTTTTCACCAAGGTGCATTCCGGGCGTATCGACAAAAACCATCTGGAAATTATCAATGGTTTTAATGCCAAGAATCGTATTTCTTGTTGTTTGGGGTTTGCGGGATGTTATGCTCAACTTCTGCTTCAGCAAATGATTAAGCAAGGTGGATTTTCCAACATTGGGCCGACCGACAATCGCAATATATCCACAATAATATTGCAGCGCCTTGGTTGTGTTTGTCATGAGCTCAGTTTCTCGAAAGCATGTCTGGCCGCCAGTTGTTCTGCTTTACGCTTGCTACTTTCCGTACCGGAAAAAACCTCTGAAATACCGGGTATATGACAGTGGACAGTAAACGATTTCTGATGGTCCTTACCTGCACTGTCTGCAACGCTGTAGCGCGGCAGTGATTTTTTTCGAGCCTGCAACCATTCCTGCAAGCGTGTTTTATAATCCTTGTGTTCATCATCAGCCGACAGGCTTGGCAATTCATCTGAATAGAGGGAAAAAATCAATGTTTCACAGGCAGTCAGCTGATAACCGGAATCGATATAAACAGCCGCAATCAGGGCCTCAAGTGCATCAGCCAGAATGGACGACCGACGGTGAGCGCCACTCTTCAGTTCACCGCCACCGAGCTTGATTTTATCACCCAGACGCTGATTTTTGGCCAGCCTTGCCAGTGTGTCCTTTTTGACAAGATTTGATCGCAACTGGCTGAGCTGGCCTTCGCTGGCATCGGGAAAACGATCAAACAAATATCGGGTAATCACCAGATCCAGTATTGCATCTCCCAGCAACTCAAGCCTTTCATTATTATCCGCTGAATGGCTACGATGGGTGAGCGCCCGGTCAAGCAACTCGTCCTGCTGAAAGTGATAACCGGCAATTTCAATCCCGGTCAAACGAGAACCGGACACTGTTCACCCGATTCAGTCTGTGAGGTCATTTTCATTCACAAACTTCAAAATCACATCTACATTACCAAACAGCTCTATCCTCTTTTCATAATTGCAGGTAAGAATCACACTTTTTTTATCGCGAACAACTTCCAGTGCGTCAACCAGTGTTTTATCCCGGTCCAGCATGTTGACCGAAAAGTTCTTCTTGACCATACCAATAATTGTTTTATTGGGAATATCGTAAATATCCTTGCCCTGCAATTCTTCCTCAACGGTATTCAGCGTCTGTTTGACGGAGCGGTTATCCATATAAGCCGGCCCCAGTTTCAGCATAATGGTTACTGCCATCATGATCACAAAAATATACAACACAATGGTAGAGGCGCCCTCGCCTTTTTGCTTGTTCAAACCCAACAACATAATCACCCCCTCATTCAAATTATCACCTGATTTCACCATTTCTGGAGAAGGATGGCAAACTGAAAAACGACTCCCAGTGCATCCATATCGCTACCGCCTTGCCGACAATATTTTCTTGCGGCACTGTACCCCAAACCCGACTGTCACTACTGTTATCACGATTATCGCCCATAACAAAATAGTGGCCCGGGGGAACCGGCTTGCCATCCCACCAGTTACGCCATTCAGTTGGGGGTATACTTTTCTGCATCAGATGCTCGACACCACCCAGATCCTCGTGAAAAATGGCGTGATCGGGCCTTTCGGAATCAGGATACACCCCAACCAGCGACTGTTTCATCTCCTCACCATTAATATACAACACATTATCTTTATAAAGAATTCTGTCGCCCGGCATACCAACAACCCGTTTTATGAAATATCGGTCATCGCCGGGAGGAAAAAACACCATCACATCTCCCCTTTCAGGAAGACCATCTCCAAATATTTTGGTCCCCAACACAGGTAAACGCAATCCATAGGCAAACTTGTTTACCAGAATATAATCGTGGACCAGGAGCGTAGGCACCATGGAACTGGACGGTATTTTAAAAGGTTCAAACAAAAAAGACCGCAGTATCAAAACAAGGAGAAGAACAGGAAAGAAGGATTTGGACATATCCACCAGCCAGGGCTCAGTCTGCCTCGCCTCAACTTTCTGTTCGGGTGAAGCCGGGTTTTCCCGGACAGCCCGTCTTGAAGCAAGAAAAAGCACATCAAACAGCCAAACGCTTCCCGTCAAAAAAACAGCAATAACCAGAACCAGCGGAAAATTTATATCCATAACAGCAACCTTTTTTTAACAGCGGGTCAAGCGCACTCAAGCGTCAACTTTCAAAACAGCGAGGAAAGCCTCTTGCGGGATTTCAACACGCCCCACCTGTTTCATACGCTTTTTGCCCGCTTTCTGCTTTTCCAGCAGTTTTCTCTTTCGGGTAACATCACCACCATAACATTTTGCAGTGACATTTTTACGAAGCGCCTTAACGGTAGTTCTCGCAATAATCTGCCCACCAATTGCAGCCTGTATCGCCACATCAAACATCTGCCGGGGGATCAGGTCTTTCATTTTTTCACACAAAAGCCGGCCACGGTTGGCTGCATTATCCCTGTGAATGATAACAGCGAGCGCATCCACTTTTTCACCATTAATCAAAATATCCAGGCGAGTCAATCTTGCTTCCTGAAACCGTACAAAGTTGTAATCCAGTGAAGCAAAACCACGGCTGACAGACTTGAGGCGATCGAAAAAATCCATCACCACTTCGTTCATTGGCAATTCATAAACCACGGAAACCTGACTGCCCAGGAACTGCATATCTTTCTGCACACCCCGTTTCTCAATACACAGTGTGATCACACTGCCCAGGTGATCCTGAGGCACCAGAATATTGGCCTCAACAATAGGCTCCCGCATTTCTGCTATGGTTCCGGGATCAGGAAGTCGCGACGGGTTATCAACCATCACTTCATCACCATTGTTCAAGACTACCTGATAAACCACGGTAGGTGCCGTGGTTATTAAATCCAGATCATATTCCCGCTCAAGTCTCTCCTGAATAATTTCCATGTGCAGCATGCCGAGAAAGCCACAACGAAAACCGAAACCCAGCGCGTCCGAGCTTTCCGGCTCATAGAATAAAGAGGCATCGTTAAGCGTCAATTTATCCAGTGCATCGCGAAAATCTTCATAATCATCAGAATCGACAGGGAAAAGGCCGGCATAAACCTGGGGCTTCACCCGCTGAAAACCCGGCAAAGCAGCAACGGTTTCAGCAAACTGTGCATGAGTAATGGTGTCACCGACAGGCGCACCGTGAATATCCTTGATACCGGCAACAACAAAACCGACCTCCCCTGCTCTCAAAACACCTGTTTCGTGTCTCTTGGGCGTAAAGATTCCGACATTATCAACAACATGAGACTTGCCAATGGATTTCGCAACAATTTTATCTTTTTTGTGAAGTGTACCCTGCATCACCCGAACGAGAGAGACAACGCCCAGATAATTATCAAACCAGGAGTCAATAATCAGTGCCTGCAAGGGGGCATCTACATCGCCAGTGGGGGGAGGAATCTTGGTGATCAATTGTTCCAGAACATCATTGATGCCCATCCCTGTTTTAGCGCTCACCGCGCAGGCATCCGTTGCATCAATACCGATAATTTCCTCGATTTCACGCTTCACCTTGTCCGGCTCTGCCTGCGGCAGATCCATCTTGTTAAGCACGGGAATCACTTCCAGCCCCTGTTCAATGGCTGTATAGCAATTGGCCACAGACTGCGCTTCCACACCCTGTCCGGCATCTACCACCAATAACGCGCCCTCACAGGCAGCCAGTGAGCGGGATACCTCATAAGAAAAATCAACATGGCCAGGTGTATCAATGAAATTAAGCTGGTAGGTTTTTCCGTTCCGCGCCTGATAATTCAGGGTGACACTTTGTGCCTTGATCGTAATTCCGCGCTCCCGCTCAATATCCATTGAATCAAGCACCTGCGCAGCCATCTCCCGGTCAGTCAACCCACCACAATTTTGTATAAACCTGTCTGCCAGCGTGGATTTACCGTGATCAATATGGGCGATGATCGAGAAATTTCTGATATGGGATAAATCTGACACTATCGGATAACCTTGGAAGAACCCTTTACAGGATAGGCTTGAGGGGCGCCGATTCTAGCGTATCTGCAAACAATTTTCATCTGCATCAACACTTTCATGAAGAAATCAATCCGATTCCCCTCTTCCTCGCCTGATTGTCCTTTCGCCGAACTTTCTGAATCATCTACTCCAGCACAAAAGTCCTGAAAATAGCCTGCCCCTGTCGAACAAAGCGAATCAGTTGCGGGGTGCCTTCGGGGACAGAGGCAAGCAGTCTATTATAGGTTTCTATCGAATCAACCGGCTCAAATCCGATTTGAACAATCACATCACCTGGTTGCAAACCGGTTTCCCCGGCTGGCGAATCCGGATCTATAGCCGTGACCACAACCCCTGCCTGAAAACGCCCATCGCTATCTCTTCGGGGATCAAATTCACGCACGGCGGCACCGAGACGATTGCCGGCAGCGCCCTTGCTGTCAACGCTATCGCCATTATAGGCAAACCTTTGCCTGGGGTTCTCGGGCAACTCCCCGACCTTGATATCCAGTGTTTTTTTCTTGCCTTTACGAATCAACTCGATTTCAACCTTTTCACCGGGTGCGGTAGGCCCAACCGCATGAGGCAAATCTGCCGAACTCGCTATCTTGTGACCATCGAAAGAAAGAATGACATCTCCAGCCTTGATACCAGCCTTATCAGCAGGCGCATTTTCTATAACCTGAACGACCAGAGCGCCTTCAGGCTTATCAAGGCCCAAGGCATCGGCGAAATCTCTGGTGACATCGTTAATGGTCAAACCCAGCCAACCCCGTTTGACATGACCATTCGCTTTCAACTGTTTGATAACCGATTGTGCAAGGCTCGATGGAATGGAGAACGACAAACCGACAGAACCTCCAGAAGGTGAAAAGATCTGCGAGTTAATTCCAACCACTTCGCCCTTGAGATTAATCAGGGGGCCACCGGAGTTTCCCGGGTTAATCGCTACATCTGTCTGGATAAAAGGCACATAGTTTTCATTTCGCTCGGTTGGCAGACTCCTGCCAATAGCACTGACAATGCCGGCAGAAACCGAGTAATCAAGCCCGAATGGTGAACCAATAGCCAGAACCCATTCCCCAACTTTCAGCTCGTCACTTTTACCAAACCTGATAACAGGTAAACCTTCGGCATCAATTTTCAAAAGTGCCAGATCGGATGTCTGATCTGCCCCGACAACCTCTGCCGTAAATTCACGACGATCGTTGAGTCGCACTGAAATCCTGTCAGCACCTTCAATCACATGATTATTGGTTACAATATAGCCATCTGCTGCCACGATAAAACCCGATCCCAGTGCCTGTACCGGCCTTTGCTGTATACGGGGCAGCTCAAAAAATCGGCGAAATGGCTCCGGCACTTGCAGATTTTCGTAGGGGTTTTGCCTACTCACTTCCGACTCGGTATTGATTTTCACCACGGCGGGTGAATACTTTTCAACCAGTACTGTGAAATCCGGCAAGGCTGCCGACGCATAGGAACAAGGGGCAATAAGCAGTAAACACAACAGAAAAGAAATGCGGAAAAACATAAAGCGTCCTCTCTGAAATAATGACAAAACAAAAGAATCAGTCAACAATCTCGACACAAATCTGGCCAGAATCATGCACAATACGAGGTTGATAATCGGGGTTATTTTGTTGAGTTCTGTTATGCCAGGCGATAACGGCACCACTGCACAATAGCCCGGTAAGACCACAGGCAACAATGGCCGCCTCGGGCAAACCAATCGATCTGGCAATCATCGCCACAACCACGAGTACAACCAGAGGAAAAAGATAAACAAGCAAAGCGCCGCGCATGATGGTGTTCGCCGGTATGGCAAGCTGCACAATGTCGCCTCTCTGGTATAGCTTCTGGTTGTCAGGCTCAAGCAACACGCGAATATAATGTGCCTTTGGTGCCAATATCGAAAGCGCTTTTTGCCCGCACCCGTCTTTCGCTGCACAGGATGAACAGGTGCTTTTCTGAAAGGTTTCAACCCACAGGGCTGTGTCCTCAACAGAAACGACCCTGCCCGATTCAACCAGCATGTTCTCGCCTGTGTCCGATACGGGCAAAAAACCTGACATCAGTGACCAGCCTTTCTGGACAAACCGGCTGTCACCCGCATGGCGGTACTTTCCGGTATCTCGCCTACTACCGTCACCGTGTAAGGCATACCATCAACCATCGCCTTTCTCGAATACAACAAGGTTCCGCCCTTAAAATAGCTCTGGTCATCATCTTCGCCCGGGTGGATAAACACAGAAAAAGTGCTTAAACCATCGGAGTACATCAGGGCATCGGCATTTGAAACCTTGCTTTTCTCAAAATGACAAAACATATAACCCGACGGCAGGTTCAAACGCCAGGGGGATGTGTCGACAGCCTGATGTGTATCTTTCTGATGACAGTCATCGGGAGGAAGCTCTTCGTAGCCTTCAGATTTCGGAATCAGCAAGGAGGGGCTCACCGCACCGAAATCAATTGTGACAAACTGGAAACGATCAAGCATCCTGCCATCGGCCGAAAGCATTTTGGACTGGAGTAAAAGACCGGTCTCCTTGTCGATGGCAAGCGTATAACCAAAACGGTATTGATCACGCGGTTCAATAATAATCGAGTGTGCCGGGCGGTTGGCAATACGCACATCATCGCCCATCAACAAACGATAATGATCATGAATCTGCCCAGACTGTTTCAACAAGCCCTGAGGCAACAAACCCTGAAGAATCATATCCCCGGGTTGCAAGCAATCAACAGACTGGTTTCGTCTGATCAGTTCACGCTCAGGCCCGTCCACTGAAACCAGTCGCTCGGTTTCACGACCGTCTTCAACCCTGTGATAGATACGGGAAGACACCATCTGCCCACCCTGCTCAAGCGTGAAAAGCCCCTGATAATCCAGCGTTCTGAAAGCCTGGGGCATGGCTGACAATAATTTTTGTATTTCCTCACTACCTTCATCAGCCAATAGCGTCGTCGATACTGAAACCAGAGAAGCGGAAAACAAAAAAATGGCGGTGAGTCGGGAGAATACAGCCTGTTTCATCGTTTACCGGGCCTGGTCATCCTGAAGATTATCAACGGCAGTAATGCGCGCAGCGGGTATCATCCCGCGACTGCTATTGGCTGCCGCCTGCTCATAGTGGTAACGCAAGAAACTGTTAATTCGTTGTCGCTGATTGTATTCGAGACTGACCTTGGCCAGATCTCTGGCGGCCGTTTGTGGATAGACATCATTAATCAACTGCTTGAAGTCATTGACCTCTGTAGAAACCTCGGCCTGATTAAGAAGCGCTGCGTTCAACACTTCCGCACGATCAGGAGCAACAAGCGGCGTCTCCTGAGTGGCGACAGTCAAGGAAGCCTGATTCACGCCGGCAGGCACAGCCTGTAAAAGGGAGCGATACTGGGCACCGGCAATAACAACCAGGGCAACCGATGCCGCAATCGCAACCTTTCCCAACATGGGAAGCAAGGAGGCCGAAAGTTTCGAATTTCCGGTGATACCGCCAGCCTCAAGCACCACAGCAGTTTCAGCCATTCCGGGTTTTTCATTGGCAATGGCAGCCGATACTGCTGAAGTGATATCCACACCCAAGGGCGAAGCAGCCGAGATCTCATCGTGAAGCACCGCTCTGACAAAGGCATACCGCTTAAGCTTGTCATAAGACTGGCTGTCGGCAGCGGCGGCACTTTTCAAAAAACGCCGCAATTCCAGTTGATCAAGCTCATCATCCAGCAAAGCAGAAAAAAAAGCATTTTTCCTTTCGCTTTCAGTCAATGCGTTGTCTGCGGAATCATTGTGCATATTCTTTCAACCCTGAGTTATCAGATTACCTGTACCGTTAAGCCAATTGTTGGCGCCAAAGCCTCGACGCCAATGTACTCATAACGATCTATTAACAACCATGCATAAATACCCATACGCCAACACCGGCGCGCCATGCTTCACTATGCCTTTCGACCACCAAGACCGGCATTGGTTTCACGGCCTTCCATAAAAGTGTGAATTTTTTCATCAATGGCCTCTCTGGCCCTGAAGATACGGGATCTTACCGTACCCACGGGACAGCCCATGATATCGGCGATTTCCTCATAACTCAGCCCTTCAAACTCGCGCAAAGTAATTGCGGATTTCAATTCGTCAGAAAGCTGCTCAATGGTTTTCATCAGCAGTGCTTTCAGCTCGTCACGCGCCAGACGATTTTCAGGCGTTTCAATATCCTGTAAATCCGAAATGCCATCGGTATACTCGCTGTCGTCCAGGCTGACATCATTACTCGGGCGACGCTTGCGTGTCGCCAGATGGTTTTTTGCGGAATTCACGGCGATACGATACAACCAGGTATAAAACTGGCTATCTCCCCTGAAGGATGAAAGTGCCCTGTAAGCCTTGATAAACGCTTCCTGGGCCACATCCTGCGCCTCGTGGGGATCACTGATAAATCGACTGATAATCGAGAGCACCTTGTGCTGGTATTTAATAACCAGCAAATCATAAGCACGCTTATCCCCTTTCTGGACAAGTGCCACCAACGCCTGATCATTGCCTGACGCTTTTTGCGCTTCAGACATTAACTACTCCCCGGATAATAAATATCGCATGCCCCGCACTCCGACCGGCAACAACAGAAAAAGTTCAGGCGCGCTCACACACTTTCCCAAAAAGCTCAAAACAACGCGCTGTTATTCCTTATAGGTCAGTCTAGCAAGTTCTCGTATACTTGCCATCAGAGATTAACCCTGCAAAGGCCCACAGCACGACACAAACATGACATCCCCGTACCTTTTTGATGTACTTATTATCGGCAGCGGTGCTGCTGGCCTGAGTGCCGCGCTGCAACTTCCGGCATCAACATCCATTGCCGTGCTGAGCAAAGGCTCACTACAGGAAGGCTCCACGCGTTTCGCACAGGGCGGTATTGCTGCCGTGCTCGACAATAATGACTCGATAGATGCCCATATCAGTGACACGCTAAATGCCGGCGCCGGGCTGTGTCACAAGGATACAGTACGCTTTACCGTTGAGCGCGGCAAAAGCAGCATAGACTGGCTGATCAATCAGGGAGTCGATTTCACACGGGAATCTGACAGCGAACGCGATTTCCACCTGACCCGAGAAGGCGGCCATAGTCATCGGCGCATTATTCACAGCGCGGATGCCACTGGAAAGGCCGTCTCCAACTCGCTGGTTGACCAGGCACAGGCGCGGAAAAACCTTTCACTGTTCGAGCACCGCATGGCTGTCAACCTTATCCGCGAGCCAAATCTTCGCAGCGGTCGCTATCGCTGCACAGGCGCCTACATCTTTAATGCAGAAACCGAAGAAGTCGAGGTTTTTCAGGCACGCTTTGTAATATTGGCGACAGGTGGCGCCAGCAAGGTTTACCTCTATACCAGTAACCCCGATGGTGCCAGTGGTGATGGCATAGCCATGGCCTGGCGAGCTGGCTGCCGAGTGACCAACATGGAGTTCAACCAGTTTCACCCCACCTGCCTGTTTCACCCCCAGGCCAAATCCTTCCTCATTACAGAAGCACTTCGCGGAGAGGGCGCCAAATTGCTCTTGCCGGATGGCAACCGGTTTATGGAGAAGTTTGATGAACGCGGTGAACTGGCACCAAGAGATATTGTTGCACGCGCCATCGACCATGAAATGAAGCGACTGGGTTGCGATTGTCTTTTTCTGGATATCAGTCATAAGCCCAGAGAGTTCATCACAACACATTTCCCGACTGTATATCAGCAATGCCTGGCGTTTGGCATTGACATCACCACCACAGCCATCCCGGTTGTACCCGCTGCGCACTACACCTGTGGCGGCATACAAACCGATCTCAATGGCTGTACCGATCTCGAAAACCTGTACGCCATTGGCGAAACCAGTTTCACTGGCCTGCATGGTGCCAACCGCATGGCCAGCAACTCTCTGCTGGAGTGTTTTGTGTTTGCCGAAGCTGCTGCCATACACATCGCCGGAAAAATGGACAGCGTCGATCTTCCCGGCAAAGTCCGCGCCTGGGACGAATCCCGTGTAACAGACTCCGATGAAGATGTGGTGATTTCACATAACTGGGATGAACTGAGACGCTTCATGTGGGACTATGTCGGCATCGTCCGCACTGACAAGCGCCTGCAACGGGCCCGTACACGCATCGGGCTGCTGCAAAAGGAAATACATGAATACTACGCCAACTACCGCATATCACCCGATTTGCTGGAACTGCGCAACCTCGCCACCGTTGCAGCGCTCATTATTACCTCTGCCCTGTCTCGCCGCGAAAGCCGGGGATTACACTATACGCTCGACTATCCACATGCTGCAGATCTGGCAAAAGATACCGTGCTAACACCATAAAATTTTGCCGGCGCAAAATGTTTTATCGATCACTAGATAACATGCTTGAGAATAACCCGAAGCCGGCGCAGGCGATCTTCATCCATCGAGTCTTGCAGAATCACCAGAGGATGATACCGCCCGGCCCTGTCAATAAAATTC
>JAGRJA010000189.1 GCA_020443005.1 Pseudomonadales bacterium | reverse complement strand
GGCAAACACAGCGAAAATACTATAAAATAGACTCATCGGGCATCAGGTCTGAAGACATGCAATCAAAGCAATTTTTTCATACTTATGACATCCAACAAGGCTTTTTAAGTGATATCCTGGAAAAAATCCAATCCTATTATTGGGTTTCCACTGAAGAGCATGAATTCATGCTGGTACCCCTCGATGGAGGTCCTGCCATTTTACTTTCCGAACAATACCCGGCCCTGAAGTACTCTTCCTCCATATTGACCGATCAGGAAGGAGCTGTCTGGATAGGAACACAGTTTGGCGTGTACCGTTTCAAACTAAAACAATCTAGGTTTAAGGTTTTTTTGCATGATAAAAAAATGCCAGTGACCAATGAAACTTTTTCTATCAGGGGCATGGCAGTCGTGGAAGACACTGCGAATAGTTATTTATGGGCCATTGTCGAACAATTGGGGCCACTCTGGAGGATTGATTTAAGTACTGGCGAGGAGCGTGAAATTCTGAGTAAGGTCGGCGCCCGCTGGGGATTGGGGAAAACAAAGCAAAACGAAATCCTGTGTGCAGGGTTAAGAGAAATGCTAAGGCTCAATGGTAAAACAGGGGAGGTCGTACAGGAATACTCTGTTGAAATGCCTGCAGATGTGGTATCTGTATGGCTGAATGTAGAAGATAAATATGGTAAGATCTGGTTTGACAATTATGAGACCGGGAAGCTTAGCTATTTTAAAGATGGCAGGCAGACCTCGCTGGAAAACTGGACAGGCAACCCGGGAATGATTTACACCTACCAATTCCTGGAAGACGAGACCGAAAACGCATGGGTTGCTACAAGTAAAGGGCTTTTTCAATTAAACCTTCAATCAGGCAAAGTCATCCAGCGATTCTGGAAAGACGGCACCGGTAAATTCTATTTACCTTTTGACCATGTGCATCATATGGTCAAGGCAGAAGACGGCACTTTTTGGCTGGCCACTTCAACCGGAGGACTTATTCACTGGACCCCGGAGCATGGCATTATAGAGCGATTCACCCGCGCCGACGGGCTGCCTGGGAACACCATCTACGCCGTTTATCCCGATGATCACGGGAACTTCTGGTTGCCCACAGACTATGGCATCACCGTCCTAAACAGAAGCACCAAAAAAGTTAGGACCTACACAATCAACGATGGCCTTAGCAACAACGAATTCAACCGTATTGCTCATTGCTGTGACGAGGCGGGGAATTTCTACTTCGGCACCTTGAACGGAGTGACGGCCTTCCATCCGGACGATTTCGTGGCGGATACCGCTGCCTTTCAACCCCGGCTGGTAATTACCAACTTCCAGCAATTGGACGGGGCTTCTAACCAGCTCGTGGATAAACTAGCCGATCTCCTAAATTCCAACACCATCATCATGCGGCCCGGTGACAATCTGTTCCAACTGGAATTTTCATTGTTGGCTTTCGAAGATATAAACTTCGTACAATACGGCTATCGCCTGGAAGGAGTGGATAAAGAATGGATTTATCAAAAGGGAAATACAATCCGCATTAGCAAGTTGCCCTATGGCAACCATTTGCTGATGATCAAGGGCCAGACGGCGGAGGGTATGTGGTCGAGTCACATTCTGCGGATCAATGTCCGGGTCTTGAAACCTTTTTACCTTCAGGTCTGGTTTATTTTGTTGACCATAGCCATTGTGATGGCGTGCATTTTTTATTATTATAAACAGCGGGAAAAGACCCTGAAAGACAGGCAGGCCGAACTGGAGCGTGTCGTAAAGGAGCGCACGGCTACCATAGAGCAGCAAAAAGAACAACTACAATCCCTCGATATCGCTAAAACCCGCTTTTTTGCCAATGTAAGTCACGAATTGCGCACACCACTCACACTTTTGCTGGGTCCCATAAATACCCTGCTCAAGAAGAAAGATGCTACCCCTGGTCAAACACGTTTACTGGAAATAGCACAGCGCAGCGGTGGGCAATTACATCGCCTCATTAATGAGATTTTGGATCTCCGCAAACTGGAAACTGGCAGCATGACCCTGAAAACAGAGCCAACAGCATTGAGCGCTTTTTTCCGCAATTACGTAGCCCAGTTTGAATCGCTGGCAGAACGTCGCCAGATTGATCTTAATTTTCATGCCAATATCCAAGTTGATCAGGCCGCTGAGATTGATCGGGAAAAATGCCGCCAGATCTTGTACAATCTGCTTTCCAATGCATTCAAGTTTACACCCAATGGCGGAAAGATTTCCGTTGATCTGAACCTGAATAAGGAAAATCAACTCGCTTTGACTGTTTCCGACAGCGGTTCCGGCATTCATCCTGATGACCTGCCCCACGTTTTCAACCGCTTTTATCAAACGAATCGCCCCGATAAAGCAGCAGAAGGTGGTACCGGGATCGGCCTCAATATATGTGCAGAATATGCCCGCCTGTTTGGCGGCGATATAAAGGTTGAGAG
>JAGRJA010000188.1 GCA_020443005.1 Pseudomonadales bacterium | reverse complement strand
TGGGCAACTTCAGAATCGCTTTTTCAAGTGATATCAAGGCGAAATGTCACTGTTATGTCCGAGCGTCTCACGCAGGAAAAGGTGAATCGAACGCCTGCTTCTATGAGGTCTGGGCTGAATATCAGGACGAGCTGGAATATCGAAATGACCAATGGCTTATTGCCCGACGCACGATGAGTGTTATTCAGGAGGTCGGGCAACGGGCAATTCTGGGCCCGGAAAGTTGAGTTTAGGCTTCGTTAAGGCGCTGTGGCGGCCGATTTGTTTTTTGCTCGTTCGACATTGACGAGAAAATCTACAACTTCCAGCATTTTTTCCTGAGAGCCGGTAAGCCGTGCTGAAACCCGGTATTTGCCATTAACAACGATTTCAGGCGTTCCTTCAATACCATAGCTTTGTACACGGGAACCCGCCAGCCTTACCTGAGAGGAGACGGAAAAGGATGAAAAGGCATTTTCGAAATCCTTCTTGTCTATACCCTGTTTCTCAAAAAGTTGTTGAATAACGGATTGTTTGGTGAGTTTCTTTTTTTCAATATTCATGGCGTTAAAGAGTACGCTATGAAGTTCATCCAGTTTATTCAGTTGTTTGGCGGTGTAAAACATGCGTGCGTGGAGCTCGGTTGTTTCATTCCAGATGACAGGCATGGGCACAAAATTAACATCTTCCGGTAATTGTTTTACCCAGGGCTCAATAATGGGTTCGAAATGAAAACAGTGACCGCAGCCATACCAAAAAACCTCAACAACTTCGATTTTACTGGGGTCGGCAACGCGGATGGGGTTGTCAAGAACGATGTAGTCAGTGCCAGCCTGATAATGGACAGGTGCATTTGCCTGTGCCTGATAGGAATAATCCGGAACAAGTGATTGGCTGTTTGCATTGGCGGTGAAAAGGCAGACAAGCATCAGGAAAAAGCGGTTAAGCCGCTGCAAAAGAAACATCGAATTCTCCTATTTCAAACTGGCAGCAAACAGAGTGGATCTGCTGCATTAAAAAGGTGGCATAAGCCACCTTTAGAGTTAGAACAGACCAGCAAGTTCCATGATTTGATTTATCAACGGAAGCCTGTTAGTCAGCAAATTAGCGAAGCCCTGCAATATAGGCTGCAACCGCTGCAAGTTCACGGTCGTTCAGTCTTGAGGCAGCGTCTCTCATCATCTTGCCATCTCCGTCGTTACGACGACCTTTGCTATTATCATCAGGGTATTGCGATGCCAGACGAAATGCTTCCAACTGGGCAATAGTGTAGGCGGCATGTTGGCCAGCCAGAGCCGGAAAGCCCGCAAGAGCGTTGCCGGAGCCGTTGGGCGCATGACAACCGATGCAGGCAGGAACCCTGGTTTCCATGTTGCCGGCACGATAGATTCGCTCACCAATGGCAAGCTCTTCATCAGAGGCATCTGTGGTACTTGTAGGTGCTTCCTTGGATGCGTAAAAGGCAGCGATATCGAGAATATCCTGATCGCTGAGGCTCATTACCATACCAGCCATCTGGGCAGAGGGGCGAGCGGGTTCTTTGCCATCCTCTCCTTTAAAGTCATGGAGTTGTTTGGCGATGTATTTGGCATTTTGACCTATCAATTTGGGGAACATAGGGGCGGCACTGTTGCCATCGGTACCATGACACCCTGTACATAGCATAACCTTGTTGGCTCCGGCTTCGGGGTTGCCGGTGGCCTTGGCGTGGGGTTCTGTCGATTCAGCCTGTGCAGATACAGAAAAACCGACGATGCCAAGTGAAAAAACCATAGTCCGAATCAGCGCTTTCATGAGATGTGTTCCGCTTTGTTTAGATGAAAACAGACAGGCAACAGGAACTGTTTAACCTGTGAGAGGCGCGCATTATATAACACTCTGGAAAAAAATAACCAGTAATGACTACGGCGTGTATGGATAGGGCCGGGAGAGCCCGTTTTTTCCCCGCACCCCTGAAAAAAATTACAGGTTCCGAAGCAATTTCCGGCCTAATACCTGACAGGGGTACACAGCTTGTAAGACAATGGAACCGATTATCGTTGCCGAAGAAGGCCTGGGGAAAAAATGATTAATTATCAACTAGCTGTTTTTCAAACCAGCGCGAGCAAATTAAGCCAGTGCCCTCCTGATCAAGGTGCTGAAGTAGCATTTGCAGGCCGGTCGAACTCCGGAAAATCCAGTGCAATCAATACATTAACTCGAATTGGCAACCTTGCAAGAACCAGCAAAACCCCTGGAAGAACCCAGCTAATCAATTTTTTTACGCTGGGTAACGACCAACAACGCTTGGTGGATTTACCCGGTTATGGTTTTGCCAAGGTTCCCCTCAGTGTCAAACACGAATGGGAGAAAAACCTGGAGAACTATCTGCAAAAAAGAGAGAGCCTCCGGGGAGTAGTGTTACTGATGGACATTCGACATCCATTGCGTGATTTTGATTTGCACATGATCAACTGGAGCATCGCAGCCCGATTACCGGTTCATATATTATTAACCAAGAGTGACAAGTTGAAACGGGGTGCCCAGAAAACGGCGTTACTTGAGGTCAGGAAAAGACTGGGGGGTGAGGGTGGGCTGATTACGGTACAAAGCTTCTCATCGCTAAAAAAGCAGGGCATTGAGGAGCTTGCGATAAAACTGGATCTATGGCTTGAGGTCGGAAACGCAGAAACGCACAGCCCATAAAAAGAAACTCCAGTGTGCCTTGGGGGAAACACACTGGAGAGGGCTTTTCGCTTTTGGGCTAGCGAAAAAAACAAGCAACTTCCACTTTGCTTGCTTTATTCGATGCCGATGTTTCCGGAAAGTTCAAAAAAAAGAAAAAATATTTAATGGGCTTCGTCCCAGTTATTGCCGACACCGGCTTCGACGACAAGCGGCACATGAAGTTCAGCCGCCGAAGACATAAGACGGATAATTTCAGGAACAATCTTATCAATTTGTTGTTCCGCGACTTCAAACACCAGTTCGTCATGAACCTGCATGATCATCATGGCATCGGCGCTGTCGGTGTTTAGCCAGTTATCTACCCGAATCATGGCGCGCTTGATGATGTCGGCGGCAGTTCCCTGCATGGGAGCATTGATCGCTGTTCGTTCCGCGGCTTCACGCAGCATGCGGTTAGAGGCTCGAATATCTGGCAGATAAAGGCGCCGGCCAAAGAGCGTTTCAACAAAACCCTGATCTGCTGCCTTATTGCGAATATCATCCATATAATGTTGAACACCAGGGTATTGCTGAAAATAACGATCAATGTAGGCCTGGGCATCATGACGACTGATCCCCAGCTGTTTTGCCAGACCAAACGCAGACATCCCGTAAATTAATCCGAAATTGATCGCTTTCGCACTGCGTCGTTGCTCAGCGCTTACATCCAGCAGACCCACATTAAAAACTTCCGAGGCTGTGGCCTTGTGGATGTCGTGGCCCAGTTCAAAGGCTTTTAATAAGCCATGATCCTGGGAAAGGTGCGCCATGATGCGCAGCTCAATCTGTGAGTAGTCTGCCGCTACAATCTTGTAGCCGGGGCGTGCTATGAAAGCTTGCCGGATTCGACGGCCCTCTTCTGTGCGGATGGGAATGTTTTGCAGGTTTGGATCGCTGGAGGACAATCGACCGGTAGCGGTAACGGCTTGGTGGTAGGAGGTGTGTATCCTGCCTGTGCCGGGATGAATCATTTGTGGCAGCTTGTCAGTATAAGTGGATTTGAGTTTGCTGAGACTTCGGTATTCCAGAATCAATTTGGGGAGAGGGTAGTCCAGAGCCAGTTCCTGTAAAACGGGTTCAGCTGTTGAGGGTTGCCCTTTCGGGGTTTTTTTGATGACGGGCAGGCCCAGTTTGTTGAACAAAATCTCGAGCAACTGCTTTGGCGAGTTTATGTTGAAGGCTTCTCCGGCAAGATCGTATGCCTGCTTTTCAAGCGCGTTGAGCCGGTCACTCAATTCCTTGCTTTGCTCTCCAAGCAAGTTGGCGCTTACTAACGCCCCATTCCTTTCTATACGGGCAAGAATTTCAATCAACGGTATTTCTTCTTCAAGAAGCAGTCTTTTCAGCCCGGCCTCCTTTTCGATCAAGGGCCAGAGTTGCTGGTGCAAACGCAGGGTGATATCCGCATCTTCAGCGGCGTAGGGGGAGGCCTGCTCGAGTGCTATTTGGTTGAAGGTCAACTGTTTGCTGCCTTTGCCGGCAATATCGGTGAAACCGATGGTGCGATGACCCAGATATTTCAGGGACAGTGTATCCATATCATGTCGCGAACCTGTGGAGTTCAGTACATAGGATTCGAGCATAGTATCAAAGGCTGCACCTTTGAAAGTAATGCCCTCGTTGGCAAGTACATGGATATCGTATTTGAGGTTTTGCCCGAGTTTTGCTTTTTCCGGATCTTCCAGCAAGGGCTTTAGGCTGTCCAGAACGAAGGCGCGATCAAGCTGCCTGGGTGCGTCCAGGTAATCGTGCCCGAAAGGAATATAGGCTGCCTGACCCGGTTCAATTGCCACAGAGATGCCTACAATGTTCGCCGACATATAATCGAGGCTGGTTGTTTCTGTATCAAAGGCAAAAAGCCGGGCGGCCCGGAGTTTTTCAAGCCAACGATTGAAGGCTGGTTGATCAAGCAGGGTTTCGTAGTGAGCGGTGTTGATAACATTATGACTATTTTTGCTTTCAGCACTGTCAGAAGGAGATGCGTCGCTCTGGGCTGGAGACAGCAGGTCATCCAGCCAGCTTTTGAACTCCAGCGATTGGTAGAGGGAAATCAACCGCTGGTTATCCGGTTCGGCCATTTTTATATCCTGCAGGGAAATCGGCAAATCCAGATCTGTTTTGATAGTGGCCAGTTCCCGCGACAAAGGCAGGAATTCTATGGAATTTCTCAGATTTTCGCCTATTTTTCCCTTAACTTCATGGCTGTTTTCAATAAGCTTGTCGAGTGAACTGTATTCATTGAGCCACTTGACAGCCGTTTTTGGACCACACTTGTCAACGCCGGGTATGTTGTCGACCTTGTCCCCCATCAAAGCCAGATAGTCGATGATTTGTTCGGGGGCAACGCCAAATTTTTCGATCACGCCCTCCCTGTCAAAGCGGGTATTCGTCATGGTGTTGATCAGGGTGACATGTTCGCTGACCAGCTGGGCCATATCCTTGTCACCGGTAGATATGATGACTTCTATGCCCTTTCGGGTGGCTTCATGGGCAAGGGTGCCGATGACATCGTCAGCTTCGACACCTTCAATAGCGAGCAAGGGCAGGCCCATAGCCTTGACGAGCTGATGAATGGGCTCTATCTGTTCGCGTAATTCCATTGGCATGGGTGGGCGGTTGGCCTTGTAGGCCGGGAAGAGTTCGTGACGGAAGGTTTTTCCCTTGGCATCAAAAATGATGGCCAGCGGGCTGGCGGGGTAATCCTTGTGCAGTCGGCGAATCATACTGATAACGCCCCGCACGGCGCCGGTATGTTGCCCTGATGATGTGGTGAGTGTTGGAAGGGCATGAAAGGCACGGTAAAGGTAGGAAGACCCGTCGACGAGTATCAGTGGGGTATTCGTTTCTGTCATGTTCGGATAACCGGGTTGAAACTGGAGAAACGCAAGCATACACCATGATATAGGGATAGTTAGCCAGCTGGTGTGAAGTCGGCTGAAAAAGTCCTCGTTGGCTGCCGAAGGGGTAGTGGGATGGTGTAAACTGTAAGCACAATTCTGGTGAGGTATTATGGCTGTATATACAAAAATTACGGAAGGCGAATTGTGTTCGCTGTTGGAGTTATATGGGCTTTCCGGATTAGCCGCTTGCGAGGGTGCGAGCGAGGGCATCGAGAATACCACCTACTTTGTAACCCTGAATAACGGAAGTAAGTATGTACTTACTATTTTTGAGGGCGCTGACAAGTCGAGTCTTCCATTTTATGCAAAACTGACGCGTGTATTGTCGGAAGCAGGCCTGCCTGTACCGGCACCCATTGTGGACAGGCATGGCCAAATGCTTCAGCGCCTGCATGAAAAACCGGCGCTGCTTTTCCCCCGGGCCAAGGGTAGCCATCGAACGCGGGCTTCAATTGTGGATTGTGCAGCAATTGGAGCCATGTTGGCTCGCATTCACCTGACCTTGCTGGAGCAGAAAACAGACCTGAAGGCCCCCAATCCGAGAGGCCTGGACTGGTTTGAATCGGTGATGAAGGATTTGAGCGAGCGAGTTGATGAGGCCAGTCGTGCTCTGTTTACCCGCCTGTTGTCAGTCAGAAGCCGGCTCGATGCCATGACGCTGCCGGTCGGTTTGATCCATGGTGACCTGTTTCTTGATAACACACTTTTTTTTGAAGGCAGATTGTCCGCTGTGATCGATTTCTACAATGCTGGTGAGGATATTCTTTTGCTTGATTTGGCGATTGTGGCTAATGACTGGTGTTGTGATGCACTGGGTGAACTGGATAGACAGAAAGTCTCTGCGTTGAAGGCGGCGTATGCTACTGAGCGGAATTTGTCTGCCCAGGAAAATCAGGCGTGGGCCATGTTGCTTGCCTGGGCCGCTGGGCGTTTCTGGTTATCGCGTCTTAAATCGCAACTCGATAATGAGGCTCACCAGAAAGACCCTGGTCAATACAGAAAAATACTGGAGCGTCGTCTTCAGGCCTGCCTGTGACATTACCCAAAACCGCCCCTTTTATGATAACGATTCTTATTCGCAATTAAAATGTGGTTATTTTGCGTTTTTTTGTTACTTTTTTAAAAATTTTTAAAAAAACAGTTGCATGAAACGGGTTTTGTGTTACCTTATGTAACACGCAGGTAACATATTTCCTTTTTCAAGAAATACTCCCCTTAAGGCCCGACAGAAATGTCGGGCCTCTTTCTTTTCCGGCATCCTGATTTTCGTTTTTCAATGACTGATATTCTGGTTCGGGTTTGTGTGATTTTGCGTCAGACAAGCGTGGAAGCCTTCGCCAATATTGAGTACAAGTGATTGTATATCCTCGACATTTTCGCCAAGCAAGTCGATAGTGTGCAGGTGGATATCGTAGTGTTTTTGTAAATAAGTCAGTGTATTCGTTGGGCTGAAAGGGTCGGCGATCAGACAGATACCCGGGTTATTGTTGAGAATGATTCCTGTTTGTTTCAGATGCCGTGCTCCAGGCGCCTGGTGGGCATTGTCCTGAATCAATGCGATGAGAGTAAGCCGATAGCGATGGATCAGGCTGTCATAGGCATTATGCATGGCAACAAAAGGGGTTGTCTGAAATGGCTCCAGCTGTGCATAAAGGTTTGCATCCAGCTTTTGCATATCCCGGCTTAAATTGTAGAGACGCTGACGATAATCTGCACGGCGGGGCGGGTCGAGGGCTTCCAGTTTCTCGGTAATAGTGGTGGCCAATCCGATTACATCCTGTGGTGTTATCCAGGGATGAAGCTCATTATCCCTATCCTGATCGACAGAATGTTGAGTGTGGTTGTGAGTTTCATGTGAAGGGTGTGCCTTGAGCAGGCGCAAGCGTTTTTGATCGGGTAAACGCAAGGCCGCATTATCGAGGCTGCTACCCTCGATTGGGCCAAACCAGATCAACAGGTCGGCTGCCATCAGTTTTTTCAGGTCAGACGGCTTGAAGGAAAGATGGTGGGGAGACTTTGTGGCCGGTAAAAGGTAGTTGATGACAGCGGCTTCACCGGCTATTTCACGCGTGATAAGGGCGAGTGGCTTGATGCTGGTGACAATGTTAAGGGGAGGAGGAGGGGCGGATGTATCGGTAAAGCCTTGAGCCGGGGTAAAACTGCACAGAAAAAGTACCAATAGCCGTTTGGCAGCGCAAGTGATTTTATTTAACCGCATTTGCTTGAACAGAGTTTGCATGCTTGCAGGATTCACCAAAAATAAAGTGTTATGTTATAACATATAAAAATTTGCGAACAGGTTTATTGTTTCAGAGGCCAGAGATGAAAGTTATTCCCCTTGATCATGATCACGCCCACTGCATTGAGTCGGCATTAATCAGCGCTGGCAGGGTGTGCAAGCAAAAGGGTGTGAGATTGACACCTTTACGTAAACAGGTTCTGGCGCTGGTCTGGCGAAGTCATAAAGCACTGGGTGCTTACACGATCATGGATCTTATGAGGGAACAGCAGGCTGAAAAAATTGCGCCGCCCACGGTTTACCGGGCTCTGGAGTTTTTGCTGGCACAGGGGCTTGTACATCGTCTGAATAGCGTGAATGCTTTTATAGGCTGTCCTTTAAGAGAAAGTAAGCGCCCCCATTCGCCCTGTTTTTTTATCTGTCTTTCCTGTCTTGAAACCCGGGAGGTCGATATGCCACATCTGGAAAAGAATATTCGTGTCCAGGCAGAAGAACAGGGTTTCAGTATTGAGAGGCCGTCGATAGAAGTAACAGGCTTATGCCGGATTTGCCAACAAAAAACCCCGAAATCGGGTGACGCGAAATGAAACAAGCGATTGTGAGCCTTAAGGGCATTTGTCTTTATGGCAGGGGTTTACTTATCCTGAACAATATTTCCCTGGATATTTACCCGGGTGAACTGGTGAGCCTGATAGGCCCGAATGGCGCCGGAAAAACATCCCTGTTAAAGCTGGTGCTGAAATTACAAGATCCGGACAGAGGGGTGGTTCGTCGCAAACCGGGTTTGAAAATTGCCTATATGCCGCAAAAAATCGAAGTTAATCCAATGCTGCCAATGACGGTTGAGGGGTTTTTGGCCTTGTCAGGCGCGCGGAAAAAAACCTATCGTCGGGCAGCCGACAGACTGGCCATTGCCGATATTCTGGCAAGGCCGGTGCAGACAGTATCCGGCGGAGAGCTACAGCGGGTGTTACTTTGTCGTGCCATGCTCCGGAATGCCGAGCTTCTGGTTCTCGATGAACCCGCTCAGGGTGTCGATATCGCCGGCCAGGCAGAAATGTATGGCCTTATTCAGTCCATCAGGGAGGAGCAGGGCTGCGCTGTGTTGATGGTTTCGCATGACTTGCATCTGGTGATGGCGAATACCGATCGTGTAGTTTGCCTGAACCAGCATATCTGTTGTCAGGGGCATCCCGAGCAGGTCAGCAATGACCCCGCCTACCGCCAGTTATTTGGTCGGGGAGTAGCAGAAAATCTCGCTGTTTACACGCATCATCATGACCATGAGCATGATATACACGGGAATGTTGTTTGTGAGCATGAACATTCCCGAAACAGTTTGAGTGCGGAGCTATGCAGGCAGAAAGAAAGAGAGGAAAGGGAATGATTGACATGTTGTGGGTGCCGGTGTGTGCAGGTGTATTACTGGCAATAATCGCGGGGCCGCTCGGGTCATTCATTGTCTGGCAACGGATGGCCTATTTTGGTGAAAGTCTGGCGCATGCTTCGTTACTTGGCGTTGCGCTGGGTGTGTTTTATCAGCAACCAGCTTTGTTATCGACGGTAATCAGCTGTGTTGGTGTGGCTGTTTTTTTAGGGTTATTACAAAAGCGCGTGAATGTATCAATCAACACTTTATTGGGTATTGTGGCACACAGTTTGTTGGCCTTGGGTCTGGTTGTAAGCAGCTTGTTGCCGGGCGGACAAATCAACCTTGAAGCGCTTTTGTTTGGTGATTTGCTAATGCTTGATCAGGGTAGCCTGATGGTTTTGCTGGTGGTCGTGTTAGTGGTGCTGCTGTATGTAAGTGTTTACTGGAAGGCTTTGCTGAATATTGCTGTCGATGAAAACCTTGCAAGAATAGAAGGCATTCCGGTTGACCGGCTACAGTGCATAACGCTCATTCTACTGGCGACAGCTATAGCGGTTTTTATTCATGCAGTTGGTTTGTTGTTAATTGTTTCTCTGCTTATCATACCTGCGGCAACGGCACAGGGTTTTTGTCGCACACCGCTACAAATGGTTTTGATGTCATCGATACTTTGCCTGTTGGCTGTGGCAGGCGGTATGTGTCTTTCATGGGAAGCGGATACACCAGCAGGGCCTTCGGTAGTGATTTTTGCAGGAGCCCTGTTTTTTTTGTCAATAACAAT
Organism: Pseudomonadales bacterium; assembly: GCA_020443005.1. Classification (GTDB taxonomy): domain Bacteria; phylum Pseudomonadota; class Gammaproteobacteria; order Pseudomonadales; family UBA7239; genus JAGRJA01. Next base: position 3,845 of record JAGRJA010000188.1, on the reverse strand, counting down.
AAAACAGATAATGACAGTGAAGCAGCACAAAAGGGAAGACATTCAATATTGATTTAAGGCCGGAAAAAGCAAAATGAAAATAGCGTTACATTGGCAGATCCTGATAAGTATTTTTCTGGCGGTTATTGCCGGTTTATTCACTACAGAAGAAAGCCAGTTGTTTGGTGTGCTGTTGATGGAGGTGTACCAGTTTTTTGGCACATTGTTTTTGAGTGCGCTGAAAATGATTATTGTGCCATTAATTGTGGCTTCCATAATTGCGAGTATTGCCAGCCTTGGCAGTAATAACAACCTGGGAAAGCTGGGTTTAAAAACCATTAGCTTTTATTTAATCAGCAGTTTGTTGGCAATATTGGCAGGGCTATTGGTCGTTAATATTACAACGCCCGGTATTATTGATGGCCAACCGGCAAAAGACAGCCTGACACTTTTTGTTGATGAGGCCGGTCTTGAAAATAACCTGGAAAAAATTGACGGGCGCGGAGCAGGCGATATCAGTGCAATATTTTTGCGAATGGTTCCGCCAAATATTGTAGAAGCTGCAGCGCAGGGGCAAATGCTGGGTCTGATCTTTTTCAGTGTGTTATTCGGGCTCTGTATGACGCGTATCAACGGAGAGTATCAACAGGTACTAAACCGTTTTTGGCACGGTGTAGCCGACACCATGATCGAGATGACCTGGCTAATAATGAAGTTTGCACCGATCGGTGTTTTCGCACTTGTTGCCAAAACCATAACAATAACCGGCCTTGCTGCGTTTAAACCGATGCTGGTTTTTTTCTTCACAGTATCTGCTGCACTTTTTATACATATGTTTATCACAATGCCTGTGCTGATGAGGCTTACAGGAAAGATAACTATAAAAAACCATTTTCAGGCAATGACACCCGCATTGTTGACGGCTTTTTCAACAGCTTCTTCTTCAGCCACTTTGCCGCTTACCATGGAGTGTGCTGAAAAGCGGGCAGGTATATCGAGAAAAACCAGTAGTTTTGTTTTGCCCTTGGGTGCAACGGTGAATATGGATGGTACAGCGCTCTACGAATGTGTTGCAGCCATGTTTATTGCCCAGGCCTATGGGCTTGACTTGTCTTTTGCTACACAATTTACGGTCGTGTTTGTGGCCTTGTTGACCTCTATCGGTGTTGCAGGAATACCGGCCGCAAGTCTGGTTGCAATTGCTGTTATTCTTGGTGCCATCGGTTTGCCATTGGAAGGCATCGGTCTGCTGATGGTGACAGACCGTATTCTCGACATGATGCGAACCGCTGTTAATGTTTTTTCGGATTCTTGTGCCGCTGCGGTGATTGCGAGTTCTGAAAATTCATGATGATGCATATAGGCAAACTGCAAAAGAGCTTGATGATTTTCAGTTTATTTATTTTGCTATTCTTTAGCCCTTTTCTTTTACCGGAGAATGTCAGAAGTTTTCTGGGGATAGATCAGGAGCTTGAATATGAATACACAATTCAGTTAACAACCGGAATGATTTTTGAATTAAAGGGGAAACTTTATTGTGATCATGAAACGATAGTTAATGAAGGTATTGGTGTCGCGGGGTTTTATAGAACATACCCGTTATTTTTAATGCATGGCGTTGTCATAATAAATGATTTGTTTTGAATGGCCGTTGAATTAATGTTTTCGTGATTTTCCAAAATCAGGATTCATCTTCTTCTCTATCGTCATTGGTGTAGAGCCCGTACAGAACTCTGTTAATGCCGGTCAGGCGATATTACTTTCTATTGTTGAAAAAATGAAAACGCCAATGAAATATCATCGGCGTTTTCGCATGCTGATTGTGTTTTGGCGATCAGGGGAGAATGGCTGGCAACTCTTTTTGCAGTGCCATTTTTTCTTTCACGAAATCGCCGGTCAAGGCAAAGCCGAGCAGGTTGCCGCTTGCATCCTTGAACAGGGCTTTTACATTGTTGCCATCTTCTTCAATCTCCCAGCGGCCTTCAACATCGCGTGGTGCTGGAGAAACCTGAATCGGGCAAACCGGTGTTTTGATGCCGACAGGCATGGCGCTGTAACTGACCTCTGCAGGTGTGCCGGCAAGGGTTTGACCAAGTGCGCGCGCGCAAGTCATCAGTGGCATGACATAATAAAGCAGGTGGCCTTCCACCTCGGCACAGTCACCAATGGCATAAACATCTGCTGCACTTGTTTCGAGTTTGCGGTTAACCACAATACCGCGATTGGTTTCAAGACCTGCTGCCTGGGCAAGATCGATACGGGCGCGAACACCAATGGCAGAAAGAACAATATCCGCTTCGATGGTTTCACCGTTTTTCAGGGTGGCAATAACACCGTCGCCTTTTTTGTTGATGGTTTCCACTACGGTGCCGAAATGAAATTTCACGCCTTTTTCTGTTTCCAGCGCGCGTTGTACAGCGCGTGAGGCAGCTTCGGGTAACAAAGTGCCAAGTGGTGCCGGTAATGGATCAACGGCTTCAATTTCAAAACCGCCATTGGCGAGGTCGTTGGAATATTCACAACCGATTAAACCGGCGCCAATAATCAGCACTTTCTTTTTGCCTTCAATGGCCTTGGTGAAGGCGGCGTAATCCATCAGGTCGTTCACGGAATAAATCAGCTCTTCGGCATCACCGCTTACTGGTGCCGGTATACAGTATGAACCGGTTGCCAAAACCAGCTTGCTGTATTTGATAATTTCATCACCAATACAGATTTCATGGGCATCGGTGTTGATGGCGGTTACTTTGGTCAGGGTGCGAATGGAGGCCTTGAGTTGTTCTGCCATCGCACCGGCATCGGCCATCGCCAGCTCATCGGCTGACTTGCCTTTTGTGAAACCCGTAGAAATCATCGGCTTGGAGTAGCTTCTGCCGTCGTCCGAGGTAATAAACTGTAAAGGGGTTTCTGTGTCGTATTTGCGAAATTCCTTGGCGACATTGTAGCCAGCCAGACCGGTACCGATAATAACAACAGGATCTGCCACGGGTTTTCTCCTATAGATATTGTCCAGACTGAAGAACGATGTTGCACAGCCTGAGAGTGCATGAAGGCCGTATTCTACACACCTCAAGGACGATTGGTATATTGATGGAAATCACAGGACAAGGTTTTTCCCTGCTTCTTCAGTCAATGAAGTGAAAGTGTTTATTACCGGCTGTAGGGGGCCTGTCACGCTGTCAGTTTGAATTTGCTAGAATGCCGCGCAATTCATCGGTTTCAGTTATCCCGGAAAATATTTTCATGCAAACAATCTGGCACAGCTTCCATCGTTCACCGGCATTTTACTCAAAGCGCCTGATGAACCGTCGTTTGTGCAACTGGTTGCTGGACAGAGGCTCACTGACGCGCCGGTTGATTGAAGCTGGTGAAGGTGATTTTCGGGTGGAAATACTGCGCCAGGGTGTGGGCACACCGCGTTGTGATGAAAGCCGGGCGCTGGGCCTGTGTTCCCGGCAACGAGCCTTGATTCGGGAAGTTTTGCTTTATGTAAAGGGCGAGCCCTGGGTTTATGCTCGCAGTGTTATTCCCTGCCAATCCCTGCAAGGCCCGCTGGCTTATCTCAAAAAACTTGATAATCGCCCGCTGGGTGCACTGTTATTCCGCGACCCAGGAATGCGGCGAAGTCCCATTGAAATTGGTCGACTGCCTGCTTCGCGAGTCCCTCTGGCTGTTTCTGGCCCGCGCTGGGGCCGGCGCTCGGTTTTTTGGTTGAAAGGCAAGCCCTTGTTGGTGAGCGAGACATTTCTGTATGATTTTTAAGCGTGCAAAGCTGGGTGAATATTGGCGCTTGATGCGTTTTGATCGCCCGATTGGCATTTTATTGTTGTTATGGCCTACATGGTGGGCATTGTGGCTGGCTTCAG
>JAGRJA010000187.1 GCA_020443005.1 Pseudomonadales bacterium | reverse complement strand
GGGGCTCTTCTGGTCTATGTCGACCGTGAGTCCGCCGCGTGCGGCGAGATTGTCGATTTTGGGTCTGGCCATGGTCCAGGTTTGCAGCATGGCCGGCGGGGCAATCAGGTCACCGTGACGTGTGGTGGTCGCAAGCGCCTTGTCCTCGTAGACGGGGTTGCGGTCACTGAAAGCGTCTGTCCACTGGTGAATCATCGCCATGTTCACTTCATCTGCCGCCTGTGTGGGTTTTGAAATATGCGAACCAATCAGGGACTGCAATTGTTCGTGGAGAGGGTCTTTTTCAGCTTCGCTCATACAGGGTTTTTCCACATTTATCGGGGACGGCAATTTTTGAAAACAGTATCACCAATGTGCTTGATGCACAAAATGTCGGCCACTGAGCTGAGGCTTTTTGGGCGGCTTCGGTATTCTGCAAGAAATGTCTTGCTTTTTGATAAGTGCAAGATTACTCTTGCGTTAATTGTAGGCACTTGATGGCGAATGACCCATGACTGAACTTGCAGTTTCCAGAAAACACGGCGAAACCCGCGATAAGCTGCTGGATGCCGGATTAAGGCTTTTCAGTGAAAAAGGTTTTGAAGGTACTTCCGTTATGCATATTGAGGCAGCAGTAGGGCTTAAGCCGGGCAATGGCAGTTTCTATCGCCACTTCAAATCCAAGGAGGCGCTGATGGAGGCTGTGGTGCGACGGGAGATAGAGCGAGTCCGCAGCTGGCGAATCGCAGCAGCAGGATTTAGCACCGGCGAGCGCGGACGAGAGAAATACCGGCAGGAGTTTCTGCAAAGTCTTGAGGCGATGGAGGCCATCAAGGATCTGATCAACCTGTTGGCAAGGGAATATGGCCAGGGGCGCTTTCCGGAATTGATGGCGGAGCTGCGCGCCTTGTTGCTGGATGAAGGGGTATCGGTTTTTCGCGAGGAATATCGCGCATCGATGAAGCAGGGTGTGTTGCGTGAAATGGATGCACGCATTCTGTCGTCCATCATGATGTCATCACTGGTGGGATACCATCTGGCCAACATGTATTTCGGCTGCGAACCGGGCGGGGTGAATCGGGAGGAGTTTACCGAAGGGCTGGTTGAACTGATGATGAAGCAGAAAGGTGCATCATCATGAGTCAAACGGTGGTTGGTCTGGATCTGGGTACGCAGGGCGTCAAGCTGCTTGCCTATGATTTTATGCAGAAAAAGCTGCTTGCCAGTGCATCGGCACCCCTCGAGCTGATTTCACGGCCGGATGGCACACGCGAGCAGTTGGCGGAATGGTGGATCGATGCCGTGCGTCACTGTTTCAGTGCGATTCCACAGTCAGTAAAGGATGGCGTGGTTGCGATCGGGGTCTCAGGCCAGCAGCACGGCTTTGTTCCACTGGATAAAAATGGAAAAGTGCTGGCGCCCGTCAAACTCTGGTGCGATACAGCCACAGAAAAAGCGTGTCGGGATATTATCGAAGCGGCGGGTGGTGATGACGCCTGTTTTGCATTAACCGGCCTGCACCCGAAAACCGGCTATACCCTTTCCAAGATACGCTGGTTGAGAGATCACCAGCCAGAAGTTTATGCACAACTTTCAACCATTCTGCTGCCACATGATTACCTGAATTACTTTTTTACCGGCAATTACTGCATGGAGTGCGGTGATGCCTCGGGAACCGGCTTGCTGGATGTGCGCCAGCGGCGCTGGAGCCATGCGCTGATCAATATCGTGGATGCCGACAGGGATCTTGCTACCTGTCTTCCGCCCCTGATCGAACCGTTTCAACAGGCGGGGAAAATACGCCCGGCGCTGGCGGCCGAGCTGGGTTTGCCGGAAAGTGTGGTCCTCTCGGCAGGGGGTGGCGACAACATGATGGCAGCCATCGGAACCGGCAATGTTGTCCCCGGTGAGTTGACGGCCAGCCTGGGCACATCGGGAACGCTGTTCGCTTTCAGCAATGAGCCGCTGAACGATGAGCAGGGAGACCTCGCCGCATTTTGCTCATCCACCGGTGGCTGGCTGCCGCTGTTATGCACCATGAATTGCACCATTGCGACTGAACAAATCCGTAAACTGCTGAAACTGCAGCAGGCCAGCATGGATGCGTTGGCAGCAAAGGTTGCACCCGGTGCAGATGGCGTAGTGACCCTGCCTTTTTATAACGGAGAGCGTACGCCGAATCTTCCCAATGCGAAGGCCGTGGTTTTTGGCCTGGATCACAACAACACCAGCGAAAGCCATTTGCTGCGTTCTGCCATGGAGTCGGCCATTTTCGGCCTGAAAAACGGTGTCGCTGCATTTTCTCGCTGCGGTCTGGGTTTCAGGGAAGTGACACTGACTGGTGGAGGAAGTAACAGTGCAGTGTGGCGGCAGATGTGTGCCGATATCCTTGAGCTGCCCGTCAGGGTGCTGAAGCAGAATGAAAATGCAGCCTTCGGTGCTGCCTTGCAAGCCCTGTGGTGCTATAGCCATGAGCAGCAGCAAGCCTTGCCGCTGCAAGCGATTGTCGAACAGCATCTCGCTTATGACGAAAGCGGATTCTGTGAGCCGGATAGGGATGCAATCCAGGTATATCAGGGTACTTATCAGCGTTATGCTGATTTGATTGAAGCAGTAAAACCACTCTACATGACGATGAGGTGAAAAATCCATGAGACCAGTCTATAGCGGTGATAAAAGCTATTTTCCTTCAGTCGGTAAAATTGCCTATGAAGGCCCCGACTCCGACAACCCGCTGGCATTCAAGTTTTACGATGCAAACAGGAAGGTGGGGGATAAAACGCTTGAGCAGCATCTGCGCTTTGCGGTGTGTTACTGGCACACCTTGTGCGGCAAGGGCAGTGATCCCTTTGGTGGCGACACGCAGAAGTTTGCCTGGGATGAAGGCAGTGATCCGCTGGCAAAAGCTACGCAAAAACTCGATGCCGCCTTCGAGATGTTCAGCAAACTGGGTGTGCCTTATTACTGTTTTCATGATCGCGATCTGGCGCCGGAAGGCAGCAGTGTAGCGGCATCCGAAAAAAACCTGCAGCACATGGTTGAACTGGCAAAAAAGCGCCAGCAGGCAAGCGGCATCAAATTGCTCTGGGGTACCGCCAATCTTTTCAGTCATCCGCGTTATATGCACGGCGCCGCTACCAACCCCGATTTTGCGGTGCTGACGCATGCAGCAGCGCAGGTGAAATCCGCGCTTGATGCAACGATTGAACTCGGTGGTGAAAACTATGTGTTCTGGGGTGGGCGCGAAGGTTACGCCTCCTTGCTCAATACCTGCACGAAGCGCGAGATCGAACACCTGGCGCGCTTCCTGCAACTGGCACGCGATTACGGGCGCAAACAGGGTTTTACCGGCACTTTCCTGATCGAGCCGAAACCGATGGAACCCTGTAAACACCAATACGATTTTGATGCGCAAACCGTGATCGGTTTTTTGCGTCAATTTGGTCTGGACCAGGATTTCAAACTGAATATCGAGGCGAACCATGCCACGCTGGCAGGTCACAGCTTTGCGCATGAATTACAAATGTGTGCTGATGC
>JAGRJA010000186.1 GCA_020443005.1 Pseudomonadales bacterium | reverse complement strand
CCTCGATAATAAGCCACGCAAGCGCAGGCAGAAAAAAGCAACATCTTCCACGCGCAAAAAATCCGCTACAAAAGAAGTGTGATATGAGCATAAACTGGTATCCGGGCCACATGCACAAGGCCACGAAAGAGATTCGAAAAATTCTGCCTTCAATGGATGTGATCATTGAAATTCTCGATGCGCGAATACCCTTTAGCAGTGAGAACCCTGTTATTGCAGCTTTAAACAGCGACAAGCCGCGCATCAAGCTGTTGAACAAGGCTGATCTTGCCGACCCTGTTGTTACCGGGTTATGGCTGAATCACTTTCATCAGCAAAAAAATATAAAAGCCATGGCAATCAGTTGTACCGAAGACAGTGAAAAATTGCATGCGATTATTGATCTTTGCAAAAAACGGGTTCCGGGAAAAGGCGAGGGAATCAACAGAATAAACGCACTGGTCGCTGGTATACCGAATGTTGGAAAATCAACACTGATCAATATGCTTGCCGGCAGAGTGGTTGCCAGGTCGGGCAATGAACCCGCTGTGACCAGAGCGCAGCAAAAAATCAATTTGAACAATGGCATTATGTTGTTCGATACACCGGGCATTTTATGGCCAAAAATCGAGAACGAGAACTCCGGTTATCGGCTTGCTGTCACAGGCGCAATCAGGAATACTGCAATCAGTCTCGATGATATCGGTTTCTTTGCAGCGAACTTCCTGATAAAAAACTATCCCGATCATCTGGCGAAGCGTTACCAGCTTGAGCAGGTGCCCGAAACGGAGCTTGCCTTGCTTGAAATTTTAGGTCGGCAACGGGGTTGTCTGGGCGGCGGCGGCCTTGTTGATCTGACAAAAATAGCGGAGATTTTCCTGACAGAAATAAGGGCCTGCAAATTGGGGCGATTGAGTTTTGAAACGCCCGATCTGATTGAAAAAGAACTGCAGGAAACCCGGCTCAAGGCAGAGAGAAAAGCGGCTGAAAAAAGAGTGCAGAAAGAAAAAAGAAAGAGCGCCTTCAAAAAAAAGTCAGTCCAGAAATAATGGGCTATTTCCTTGCTGTACGGCAGGTGCTTCCAGTGCAAAATAAAGCCACAATCAAGATGGATTAAAGCAGCGTTGATAAAAGGTAAACAGGATGCGACTTAACAAGTACATCAGTGAAAGTGGAATTTGCTCCCGTCGCGAAGCTGACCGGTTTATAGAGCAGGGCAATGTTTTTATCAATGAAAAACGCGCCAGAATGGGTGACCAGGTCCATTCCGGTGACCGGGTCAGGGTTAACGGTCAGGAGATAGAAGCCCGTGATGTTGAACAACTGGTTTTTATTGCCCTGAACAAGCCGGTTGGCATTGTCAGCACGACCGAAAGTCATGAGCCTGATAATATTGTTAATTTTGTTAATCACCCCACCCGTATTTTTCCGGTAGGTCGTCTCGATAAGGACTCGCAAGGGCTCATCTTTCTGACCAACAATGGCGATATGGTGAACAAAATTTTGCGTGCCGGCAATCAGCATGAAAAGGAATATCTTGTCACTGTCAATAAACCGATAACAGACGCCTTTATTGCAGGAATGCAACAAGGTGTGCCAATGCTTGGCGTGGTAACGCGCAGGTGCAAGGTGGTGAAAGAATCGCCCACTGTTTTCAGAATTACCCTGGTTCAGGGGCTCAATCGGCAGATCAGGCGAATGTGCGAGCACTTTTCATATAAGGTGATCAGGCTTGAGCGTATTCGCATTATGAATGTGAGCTTGAAAGGTTTGGCATTGGGTGAATGGCGCGATCTTACAGAAAAAGAGTTGAATGAATTGTCACGACTAACGGCGAACTCCAGTTCGGATGCTGCAGGTTCCGGTAGAAGTAAAAAGAAGCGCAAGCCGAATTCCCGTTCATTTGAAAAGCTGATAGACAAAAACCGGAAAAAGAAGACATCCGGGAAAGTTTCGTCATCAATTGACAATCAGGGGTTGGCTACGAAAAAAGCGAAAAGCAGCAGGGTAAATGGCAAAAATTCGGCAGTAAAAAACAGCGGCTCGGCCAAACACGGGGCGTGGAAAAACAGTAAACAAAAGCCTGTGCGTGGATCAGGTCGCGGACTTCGATAGCATCGTCTTGGCGAGCGGGAAAACCTGTACAAAAACATCTGCGCATTAAAGTTTACGCACCCGGTAAGACCTGCCTTTTATTTTTCCTTTTTCAAGTTTTTTCAATGCCTTTGAACAGGCGCTTCGATTTATCGCGACATAGGTACAAAAATCAAATAATGCGATTTTTCCAACAGCATTTCCTTCGATACCGTTTTCGCCGGTTAGTGCGCCGAGAATATCTCCCGCTCTGATTTTTTGTTTTTTGCCAGCATCAATTTTCAATGTGATCATGTCTGCCTGGTAGGCGGGGCTATTGAGCAGGCTGGGAGAAGGCAGTGCGCTGATTTCGATAAGTTGGTTCCGGGTATCTGCAAGCCTGTCGAGTTTGAACTGTTCTTTTTTGCAAAAAAGTGTGTGTGCCATTCCCTTGTTTCCGGCTCTTCCTGTTCGCCCGATTCGGTGAGTATGTACATCGGGCTCACGAGATATCTGGTAGTTGATAACCGCATCAAGTTTTTCAATATCAAGGCCGCGAGCGGCGACATCGGTTGCCACAAGGATGGCTGCACTGTTGTTGGAAAACCTTACCAGTGTTTGGTCGCGTTCTTTCTGGTCAAGGTCACCGTGTAGAGCGAGTGCGCTAAACCCTGCTTCGGCAAGTTCATCGGCAACCAGTCAAACTTCCCGTTTGGTATTGCAAAACACAAGTGTAGACTGAGGGCGGTGTTGTAGAAGCAGCAGTTTCAGGGCAGTCAGCCGTTGTGTTTGATCATCACCTTCAAGGCTGTCTATGGCATAAAATGCCTGCTCAATTGTGAGCTTGTTAGGGTGTTCAGTGATATCTACCCGCAAGGGCTCCTTGAGGAGTTGGTTGCACAGGTTTTCAATCGTGTCTGAGTAGGTTGCACTGAATAAAAGTGTTTGTCGATGCTCTGGTATACAGGCAATGATGTTGTTAACCGAAGCTTCAAAACCGCTGTCGAGCATACGGTCAGCTTCATCGAGCACGAGCTGCCTGAGATGTTCAAGTTTAAGGTTGCCCTTGCGCAAATGGTCTTCGATTCTGCCGGGTGTTCCCACGATAATGTGCGCACCGTGTTCGAGTGAGCCTTTTTGAGGCCCAAAAGGCGTACCGCCACTGAGTGTAAGTACCTTGATATTATGAATACCGCGCGCAAGCTTGCGGACTTCTTTTGCCACCTGATCTGCCAGCTCACGAGTAGGGCAGAGCACAAGAGACTGCACGGCAAAGTGTTTGACATCGATATTCGACAGAATGCCGAGGCCAAATGCAGCTGTTTTGCCCGACCCGGTTTTTGCCTTGCCAATGACATCCCGGCCTTCAAGAATGGCCGGCAGGCTTTCAGCCTGAATTGCTGTCATGGTTTTATAACCCAATGAGTCAAGGTTATCGAGAAGGGCTTTATTAAGGCCGGTTGTTGAAAAAGCATTCGGGTTCAATGGCTATTGCTCTAAGGTATGAGTGGGGGGGGTGAGACTGAACATTATTGTCGTGTTCAAAGTCGGCAGAAAGCACTCGCAAACCGCCTGACCCTTTGTATTTTTTTGCTTCAAAAAATACTATGAGACGGGCTTTATGATAATCAGTAAAGCCTGAGCGTGTTCTGCTGCACTTCTTCCCAGTTCGGTCAGGTAACCACCATCAACTTGTGAAATCAAACCCTTGTCGTGCAAGCGAGTCGCGGCGCTGATGGTTTGAGGCTCTGCCGTGGAGTGAATTTTGATGCCTTCCTGACTGCTTGCAAGATTATAAAGGCACAATACATTGAGCTCGTCGATAATTTGCTGGCTGAATGGCATGGCGGTTTCCTGTTTGGTAGGGCTGGAACAAGCAAAGGCTCGTTTACCGGAGCTGTTGTTTCCATAAATTGTGCCAGTACTGCAGCACGGGTTCATTTTTGCCAAAAATCATTTGTGACAAACCGGCATTCAAGGCTTGTTGACATTGTTCCGCAGCGGCAAGATCCTCTGAAGCAAAAATGTCTCCACCGAAATCATAGGCTTTTTTAGCCTCGATTCGTTTCTCTTCATCGAAGCCGTCTTCATTGTAGTACGCACCTGTGTAATATACCACTGAACTGTCAATTGTTTTGCCCGGTTCTGCACGAATAATCTGTGCGTCCTGCGGGTTGGCAATCAGGAGGGTGCCGGGGAAAAGCGTATGGTTAATGATGCCGGGAAGGTGCCGTGGCCATTCATTTTCAGGCTTGTCGGCCAGTTGTTCTATGCCTTTCATTGGAAAGGCCCAGCGGGTATGAATGCCATAGCTATCCATAACAAAGTGATCAGTCATGAAGGGCGAGAGGCTGTCGCGGTGCAAAACAGAAAAGTGATAACTTTCGTGGCTAAGGTTAACAACCAGTTTCCAGTGGGCATTGACATCCAGCTTGCGGGTTTCAATGGAGCGCATTGCCCTGAAGTTAAAATCCTGCAAGGCGGGCGCAAGGGGGTCGAGAAAGGTGTCGACCTGGGCTTGAGAAACACCGGGGTGACAGCCAACTACCAGGAGGCCATGATTGTCGGAAACGGGTAAGGCAATAAGATTTGTTTGCGCATTGTCACTGGCAAAGCATTCATTTTTGGGTCTGCCAGCGAGTTTTCCGTCCAGTCCGTAACTCCAGCCATGAAACATGCAGTTGAGGCGTTTACGGGTGCCGCAACCTTCGGCAACGCGGGCGCCACGGTGGGCACAGGCGTTGATGAAAGCACGCAGGATACCGTCTTCTGCACGGGTAATAACGACGGGTGTATTCATGACGGTTGCGGTGATAAACGAGCCCGGGCTTTCAATTTCACCGGCAAAACCGACAAGTTGGGGCGTGTCAATGAAGAATTGTTGTTGCTCTTTCAGCCATAGGGAAGGGTCAGTGTAACTGCGAGCCGCTTCGATCATCGTATCGGGGCTGTTATCGGATTGCTGGTTTTTTACCGCATTGATTAGCCGCAGAGTGATGTTCTTGCTGTTCTCGTTCATAAATTCTGACTGCCAGGTTATGGAGGCAAGACTTTGTGTGGCCTGTATATGTTCTGTTTCAGAAGTTACCCGACATTATGATATACATTCTGCACATCATCGAGGTCATTGAGCATATCCAGAAACCGCTCGAATTGCTGTTGATCTTCTTCACCAAGGCTGGTGGTGGTCTGTGGCAGAAACTGGATTTCATCGACATCAAAATCAATCTCGCCGAAGGCATCGGTCAATGCCTGTTTTGCTTTGGCGTATTCGGTATGGGGAACAAAGACCGTAATCTTGTCATCCTCGTCTTCGATATCGGTGACATCGACATCGCCTATCAGCAGGGCTTCGAGTACGGCTTCCTCATCGTGACCCCTGAATACAAAAATGGCGGTGTGGTCAAACAGGTGGCTGACGCTGCCCTGTGTGCCGATTTTGGATTTTGTCTTGGTGAAGCAACCGCGCACATCGCCAAAAGTGCGATTGGGGTTGTCAGTCAGGCAGTCGATGATCACCATGCAACCGCCGGGCCCGAAACCTTCATAGCGTGCAACAGCAAAATCCTCGCCCGCACCACCTTTGGCCTTGTCGAGTGCCTTTTCGATCACATGACTGGGTACCTGGTCTTTTTTGGCACGCTCAAGCAAACCACGCAGGGACAGATTTCCTGAAGGGTCAACACCACCAGCCTTGGCACAAACATAAATCTCCCGGCCATATTTACTGTAAACCTTGGTTTTGGCGCTGGCGGTTTTCGCCATGGATTCTTTTCGGTTCTGGAAGGCTCTGCCCATGGGTTGTATCCGGTTTGTTAAAAACGGGAATTCTACAATAATTTCGTGCGCTCAAGAAAAGGTGTTTTAGCCTGTTTTACCTCAAGTCAAGAAATACAGGGCTTGCCAAAGGGTGTTGACATCACCTATAAGAGATACCTGAAGTGCTCAGGGGGGGGAATTCCGGATCGTGGAAACTGTTTTTCAAGGTGAACACAGGGGGCTATATGAGAGAAATTGAGGCATCACTGGGCTTTGCCCGACCAGCGGATGTATTACCGGATACTGAACGGCCGGGGTTGTTACGGGTGAAAACCATGCCCATGGATCCCTACAGTGATATCCGCGAGTTGCTCGATTGCCAGACTTGCCGTATTCGCGATACGGCGGGCGCGCATAAACTGAATCTCGAGACGATGGGTTTTGATCGCATCGATCTCACTGCCGACCCGAGGTTGCAGGCCACGCTGGAGAAAGTGCGAGTGGCCGGTGAGCTCGATGACGCCGATGTCAAAGCCATTCGTCGCGGTTTCCTGCGTCGCACCTTCCGGCTTGAGAACGGCAAGCGTTTGCGCTTTCTCTATGTCGCCCCCGAAGGTTTTATCATGCGCAAGGCGGGGCCGAACGGCCTGAAAATTTCAACGCCGGAACAGATGACAGAAAAAAACAACCACGACGGCGCACTGGCCGTGCACGGCGACCAGGATGTTAAAGGTACCCCCGTCAAACAGATACTCAAGGG
>JAGRJA010000185.1 GCA_020443005.1 Pseudomonadales bacterium | reverse complement strand
TGTGGTTTTTCAATTGACAAGAAACAAAAAAATTCAACAAACAGGAAATCAGCTAGAGCTGAATGGGCAAGCGCGACCACATCCAGTAAACAGAGGTAACACCGATAACATAGATAAGCCACCGCTCAAACTTGACAGGCCAATCAGCGTGAAAGCGCCTCACAAGATGATAAAAAGCAATGCAAATACCGACAAAAAATACCTGACCCAACTCTATCCCGATATTAAATGCCAGAACCGACCAGACAAGAAAGTTCTGTTCGAGGCCTATCACATCCAGCGCGGCGGCGAAGCCCATGCCATGAAGCAAGCCAAAAAGAAAACAGACAGAAACCAGCCCGTATGCCCTGCCCACTTGCCTGCTCACAGATGCAGCTTCGGAAGCCATTAGAAAGATACTGAAGGCAATCAGAAATTCCAGCCACTCAAAGACGGGAATATAATTAAGAACAACGAGGAAGAGACTGCAGCAATGACCCAGCGTGAATCCGCCAACATTCATCAACAGCTTTTTCCCTGAACTGCTTAATACAAAAAGACAGAAAAGAAAGCAAAGATGATCAAGGCCTATCAGGATATGATGGACACCGAAACGGCTGTATTCAATCAAAACCGAAAACCAGTCTGGCGCTCCGGATAATTGGCAAGAAGGCTGCTTTTCGCTCAAAACACATTGATGCGTGCTGCCATCAATACGCCGGAATTGCAGCAATACGCTGCTCTTCAACATACCGGCTTCCTTGAAGCCGACTTCCTGTTCATAGATAGCTCCCTCACAATGCAGAAAAATGCTGTCTGAGATAACACCTGCCATCACCGTCTTCTTCAACTCCAGTTGCCGGCAGTTCGCTGGGAGCACTGGCAACACATCACCGAAAGCGTTGACCGACGGCTTCTTCCACACAACAGCGACTTGCCCTTCCTTCCCTTCGATAATTTGCAGTAATGAGGGAGACATATTGTGCGCATACAAGGCAGAATGTGCTGACAATAAACACAGCGAAAGAAGGAAGAGCGAAATCACCCGCTTCACCTTCCCACCCTATATTTTTTTCTGAGCGCCTGCAGCTTAGTGAGGAGAGCTTCACGCTGCTGTATTTCTTTCACCCGCTCAACGACATCCGGCTCAACCTCTTCAAAACGGAAATAACTGTCAGCTGCCGTGTTATCAATTTCATGAATGTAGACGCAATGAAACCCGAAAGCTGATTGCAACGGCAACCACTGTTCGTTTTCATCAGGATTAAAAATCGCATTTGAAAAATCATAACCAAAAAGGGTTTCAACCGTTCGACGATTGACCTTCGAGAATCGGTTTCCGTGCATGAAGAATGAAGCCCGATCCCTGAAAGCCATGTTGCCACACTGCGCTTTCGACAAGCCGGTTTCAACTGTGCTGAAATACAGCTGTTCAAAGCTGATGGTCTGTTGCCGTCGATACAGCTCCCTGTTTTCTTCATAGTAGGTCTGCAGGGCTTTGGATGAAGGCACAATGAGCTTCTGTTCGTCAATCAACTGCTGCTTCATCAAATCAACAAGACGCCTTCGTATCACTTCGTCGTGTAAATACAATTGCCATTGATAGGCTTTTGCAAGATCTTTTTCGCTGCTTCCTGAAGATACTTCTAGAAATGTGATGACGGACTGCAAACGGTTTTTGATCAGGTTGTCTGTGAAATGAAGGTTTCGTGACAAGGCCTCCTGATAAAGAATCTGCTCATCCAGAAGACGCTGTTTCAATTGCTGAACAATCAATTGAGAAGGGGCAATACCTGTCTGCCGAAAGTACGCTTCAGTGGCACTTCGCAAATCATCCGGATCAACAACAACATCGGCAGGAGCCGTTTGCAGCACGGTGGCATGCAGGAAATAGACCAGAGTACCCAGCAGTAAAAAAAAGAACGGCGGTTTTTTCAGGTTTGCCACTGTTTCAGGGGCTGGAAGAAGCAGGTGTATACCAGATGGGGGAAGTCCAGGCTCTCTCCTGAATGACAGGGCGATGACTATCGGAACAACATGCTTCCAGTCCCTCCTTGATTGAAGAAGGCACTGCGCAATCCACATTATTAGCAGCACAAATCTGCTGACTCCATCGACATGTCGGATTTTCAACGACCCTGGCGTAGTACCAGGCTGATTGCCCCGGGTCAAACTCCTTGTCATGCCAAACGCTGCACAGCTGGGAAAAACCTTGACCCTGTGTGCGGCATGTATTGATGTCGACAGAAGCACCGTTATCGGGATCCCCCGCCACTTCAAAAACTTTTTGGTGCCCCGTGCCGGAGGAATCAAGCCACCCCTTGATAATCTGTATACGCTGAAGATCCATTCCCCTTGTTTCAGCAGTACCAGCATCCTTCAGGGCGCTGACGACAAATACAGGCTTTTCAGTTGTGCCTCCTGCACGCGGCAAATCCGACCCCATCGGCACACCTTGTCTGTACCCTGTTTCTACCAGATCGGATTGACTGCAAAGGGAATCCGGCATATCCCAGCCACCAAAAAACCTTACCGTGATCCGCGGGCCGCTGGTTCCGTAGGCTTCACGGCGTCGCATCGCGGAGAAAAGAGACTCACGACTATTTTCTTCTGCCCAGAGTACCGCGAGCCCGCCGGGGTTAAACTCAAGGTCGTCGGGTAAACCTTTAGGTACAGCGCCTGTAGCAGGCTCACCGGCTCCACCATGACCCGGAAAATTTCTTTCATCGACTGCACCGGGCGCACCGAGATGCGTATCCGTACTTGCGATAAACCCCCACTTGAAGGGGTTGACGCCGGTAAGTTCCTGCTCCTGTAAACCTTCATTCATAACCTGCCGTAAAAAACCGTCATTGGCTTCCGGTTTCTTCCTTAAAAAAGAAGAAAATTTTCCCGAGAATTTGTCATAAGGCAACTGCTCAAAATCACATAATTCATCTTCCATAGCGCCAGGACCAAAAAAACATTCCGAGCTCCCCTTGTGCTGCATTACTTCAACAAGCCTCTCAAAACGCTGTATTCTTTCAGCGTAGGCCTTGTCAATCGGGCTGCCGTCATCTTTGGTATGCAGAAACATCTGGGAATCACTCAGATTGGAATTATGAGGAATCACAATTACATCACAGCCCTTATCGGTGTTCACGCATTGTTCATCGAGGGATTCCCATAATTTTTCGGCAGTATCAGCCTGCAGGAAGGATATCGGCAGGTCGGGCACA
>JAGRJA010000184.1 GCA_020443005.1 Pseudomonadales bacterium | reverse complement strand
TACCGGCGAGGTAAAACACCGTATCCACCCCATCAAAAAGTGCGTTGGCACAATGGTCAACTTGCTCAAGATCACACGCGACATACGCCAACCGCTGATCTGTAAAGCCGAGCGACTGTTTTCTGCCGGTAGCTCTGACCTCGACTGCTTCTTCCTGCAACAAACGGCGACAGAGATGTTGACCGAGAAAGCCCGTAGCACCCGTAACAAGACAACGCATCAAGGGGAAATCCGGCAACAAACAATTTTTGGAAAGGAGCGAATCAATGGGTAACCCTGCAAGAAAACTGTCTGTATTAAAACCTGTATTGCGCGCAAAAAAAAGCCGGGGGTCTTTTCCCGGCCTCTAACACCTCAATCAAGCAATGGTTCAGTGTCTATTTTGTCCCCAGTTTTCTCAGGTTGGCCGGAGTGTAATAGGCTACATTTCTGGGTTGGTCGAGTATTTCAAGCGCCCCGCCTTCCTCATTGATAAGGTTGTTAATCAGGTAAGCGTCTTTTTGCAGATCGTGATAGATTTCCAGTCGGGGGCCCATGCCCGGCATGTCGAAGAGATTGACGAAGGTACGCATCGTTACCCGCCAGAGAGAGCCCTGGCCATCGTAGTTATCGCCCATGTGTGCGGCCCAGCTGTCTTCGTCAAGATACAGACGACGCTTGCCATAAATATGACGCTTGCCTTCTTTCAATGTCGCCAATACCACCCAGACACGATGTAACTCATAGCGCATATGTTCGGGGTTTGGGTGGTGCCTGGTAAGTATGTCCTTCTCATAGCTTAAACTCGGGCTGTCTATATCGTAATTATTGTAGGGAATAAACAGCTCCCGCTGTGGCTCCATCTTCCAGCTGAAGCGATCCGTTGCACCGATAAACACCAGCGCATCATCGACGGTTCTCAGACCACCGGGCCCATCGGGAAAATCGTAAGCGATAGTCGGCGCCCTGCGAACACGACGCGTACCCGGCAGGTATTGCCAGGCATTTCGGGGGGATTAGGTCAGATCTTTATATTCGTGAACCAGCGTCACCTTACCCTTGTCTCTCGCGGGTCCGGTGGTAATCACCATAACCCGTGCACTCACACCGTCAAAGGTTTCGTAGGTAAACGCTGGATCAAAAACCGTAAAGTAGCGACTTTCCCAGCTATTGCGGGTTGAAGTTGTGCCATTATTATAAACAGCAGCACTGAAGATATTACCTTCCTGATTTTTGGGGTTCGGGGAGTATTCATGGTTCCAGATCAGCTCCCTGCCCGTCGATGGCAGCGGAAAAGGGGGACCACCAAAGGCATAACGAATTCCGTTCCCCCCCTCAATTTCCTCGGCTGTTACAGCATTTCTTTTCACATTGTCGTAAATAAAATCACTGTAACGGGTATCCCTTTTACTCGGATACACTTTCATGAAAAAAGTGGATGGGTACGCCTTAAACAGCGCAATTTGTCCATCGCTGAGATTTTCCCTGTATTGCTCATAGTTTTCGGCGGTGATGGTGAACAAGGGTTTTTCGTTCGGATAGGGGTTGGCATAGTAATCACCGCTCCCCTTGTATTTGACCCAGGACGGCTTGCCCAGAATCCTGCCACTGAACGCAGGAATTGTGCCCGCAGCATTACCCTGCTTTTTGGCGCCCATGCAGGTCAATTCCTTACAGAGTCGATCGGCTTCTTCCGGGGTTACTTTGGCTTGGGCAGAGGTACTCAGGAGAATCAAGAGAAAAAATGGAATAAAAGCTGGCAGCAATGATTTTTTTGTTTTCGGCTTCTTGTTGGTTAATCTCCTCGGGGGTGATGTCATTACTGTACTCCAATTTTTTAACAACTTGATCATAGTAACTGTTTGGACAATTTTTCTTGCCGGGCGTTCATTGTCATTCCATTTTCAAAAGTGCGTGAAAAGCCGTATTGTATGCCGCGAGCCAAAGGTTAAGATATTGAAAAGTATAAGCGAGGTAAAGCTATGTCTGTTACACCGGTTGATTTAAGCCAAAAAAAAATCCTTGTCACTGGCCCAACCAGCCAGGTGGCATACCCTCTGGTTGAGGAACTCGTCAAACACTCATCCGAAATCTATGGCCTCGCCCGTTTTTCCAATAACCGGGATGAACAAAGAATACTGGATATGGGCGCAAAAACCATCAAGAAAGACCTGGCATCCGACAAACTGGATGATTTACCCGATGACTTTGATTACATTCTGCATTTTGCCGTTGTCAAGACGGGTAATTTTGACTACGACATGAAAGCAAACGCCATTGGCGCAGGACGGTTGCTGGCGCATTGCAAGAACACCCGGGCATTCCTGTTATGCTCATCCGGTGGCGTATACCAATATGCTGGCCAGGAACCTCTCAAAGAAGATGCCCCGCTGGGAGATAATCACCGGTCGCTGATGCCGACCTACAGTATCTGTAAAATCGCTCAGGAAACCGTCGTAAAGTTTGCGGGGGAACAGTTTGGCGTGCCAACTGTAACCGGGCGATTATCAATGCCCTATGGCAACAATGGCGGATGGCCCTTCTACCACCTGTTAATGATAAAACAGGGCATACCCATTGACATACACCCCGAACAGCCCAACCGTTACAGCCC
>JAGRJA010000183.1 GCA_020443005.1 Pseudomonadales bacterium | reverse complement strand
TGTGAGCTTATAATTTGTTCTACCAGCGTGCTGCCAGACCTTGGCATGCCTACTATAAATATAGGGGTTTTTGTGGTGCTGCCGATTTCCCGTGCCCTTTCCAGAAAAGTTGATGTAAAAGTTTTTTGAAGTTCTTCGAATAATTTCTCCTGTGGCCGATAAATAATTTTTGAATTTTTCAAAAGATTCCCTTCTCTAAAAAATTCGAAAGCATTTTTGTATTCTTTTATATCATCATGCATTTTTCCTAGGGCAAAATACATCATGATTTTTTCATCTTCAGGTTGAGGTCTATTCAGTGTTGAAATAGCTTTGTCGATTATTTTTTGATCGGTTGGTCTAAACTTTTTGGATTGTGATAGTCCAAAGTAAGCACTCGGAGAATCGTTTTCTAGGTCGATTGCTTGTTCATAATGAAAAATTGCTTCAGTTTCCTTGCCTAGCTCAATCAGGCATCCACCTATAATCGTGTGAAGTCGAGCGTCAAGCATTGGTGAAGAATATAGAGCGTTTTTTGCTGTATTTATTGCAAGATTGTTGTTTCCAAGTTGGCGATAGCATTGTGCGAGATTACATAAAACCCAAGGGTTGTTGGGATAATGCTCTTTAGCTTTTTCAAGAAGATGAACAGCTTTTTGAAATTCAAACGCTGAGGTATAAGCTATTCCGAGATCTGCATTTACGGTTATGTTTGTTGAGTCAAGATTGTAAGCTTGTTCCAACCAAGAGATGGATTCTTTGAATTTGTTGTCGCCTAAAAGACAATGCCCGAGAAAGCCACAGTACTCAGGGTTTTCTGGGGCTGAGAAAACGAGTTCCTGAAGCAACCTGTAGGCAACACCCTTCTCTTTGTATTTAATACTAGCTTTAGCGAGGAGAAACTTTGCAGTATTATCGTTTTCTGGCAAAGAGTCATAGATTTCTTGATATTTTTCAGCCTGAATTAAACTGACATCCTTTTCTAGAATCTCGTTTAATAAAGCACAATATTTTTCGGGTGTATACATATTGTCAGTTGTGTGATTCAGTTAATAACATGATATTCATATTCTACAATAAAATTTTCATATGTTTTCTTTTGGCAGTTTTTGGGTTTGGGATTTATGCAAATTGTATATCATCCTTCGGCTGTATTAGCAGGGGTTTGAGGTATATTCGAACAATTGTATAATCCTTCGCTATTAAGGCTATCTAGTTTCTTGGGTGTTTTTTTGCTGATATTGTATGAGATCTATTTCGCCAGGTTTGATGATTGATAAAATTTCAATGAAATCACCGGTATCTATATCTAGTAAAACCGCATAGTTATTATAACGGGTAACCAGCTTGTAAACGCGGGAATTGGTGTTTGCATACTTGTCTGGAATCGTGATTCCAGCTTGTTTGGCTTCTTCCAATGAGACCCCTTCTGTCGGCAGCAATTTCAGGGCATTTTCATAAGGCTCATAGAGGTCGACGGAGGTTTCCAGCCCTTTCCACAAGCGTTCAACTTTTACCTTGAGTCTTTCTTCCTTGTCTTCGGGTAGTCGTATATTCACCCAGACCGGTAATGAGCCATTAAGCAGTTCTACATCGGATATATCAATATTGCGGCTTTGGAAGCGCAGCAGCGGGGTAGTATAAAAAATGCCATCGGCATACGCGACAACAGCGGGCCTGCTGTAATTGACCACATGCATACCATAAATGATGCAAGTGGCCTGGAGTAGACCGATAACTGTGAGGTCGAATTTGAGACTGGGTTTCTCCGGGTTGTAAACCAGTAGTGTCAGAATGGGGCCAATGACAAAATCAATACCGGCGATAAGGCGGACGCCCTGCCAACCACCTTCTGTGGTGAATAGTACGCCGGGGTACCAGAACACGACAATAATAGTACACATGGTAATGAAAAGGACCAGGCTAATCAGCAAATGAATACCAAAAGCCTGCCAACGGTTCTTCGCTTTCGGGTGAAACATTTTCCTTTCTCCAGGATCAGGTTGTAGGGTTGTTTCAGTCCATCCGGTTAAAATCCCTTGGTTTGACCGTTTCGGGTTTGCACACATCGCTGCTTTATGCCCGGAGCAGCTGTATTGGCGGATGCGTGGAAAGACCGTTCTGCCGGTCAGGATAACAATAATCGATTGTGAGGGCTTTCGCCGTTTTTTCAAGGGATGCAACAGCACAAGGTTGATTATTTTTTGTGGATAGCCTTGAAATATCAATTACTGATAGGATTGGCAAGATTGATGATAAGGTACGAATAATGCTCGACATTCTTTTTCTGGCCGTTGTTTCCTATTACATGTGGAAGGGCTACACGCGCGGAGTGGTTAAGGTTTTAGGCGGGTTTTTATCGCTTGTGCTGGCTTACTTTTGCGCTTACCGCTTTAATTTTCTGGTCGTTGAATGGTTCGAGAAAAGCACTGAATTGAAAGGTGCGGTGCTCTATGCCAGCGCCGGTGGTGCCATTTTTTTATCTGTGCTGGTATTGGCCAACCTTCTTTTTTTCATCGGCATGAAGCTCCTGGAACGGAGAGGTATTGGTCGAAGCAAAAGTAACGGTATGTTGGCCGGGTTGTTGGTAGGCTGTGTTTTTGGTGCGGTGGTTGTCTGGCTGGGGGGCATTATCCAGAGTGTCGTTTCGCTGAAATTGGGGGGAGCAACACAAACCCTGAAAGAAGAGCAAGCTCATGCAGGGCCAGATATTCACGAATTCGTGGCGAGCCTGGTGAGTGAGGGTCTGGAACGAACACTGGAAAGTCGGATGCCGGAAGATTCTGCGGTGCCCAAGCTGGCAGGGGAGTTGGCGAGAGACCCGGTAAGCTTTGCCATGGATATGAAGGCTTTGTCTGACAACCGCCCCTTGCGCGAGTTGTACGGCAACCCTCAGACCCGGGCATTGCTGGAGCGCGGAGATGTCGCAAACCTGATGAAAACCGATGAATACCAACGGTTTATCAATCATCCGGCAACCATGCGTCTCGCTGCAAAAATGTTTGAAGGAAAGACAACTGCGGAGCAGCAAAGTGCATTTACACAGAGCCTTGGCAGGATCTCGCGTGGTGCAACCCTGATTCAGGGCAACCCGCGTTTTCAGGCGTTGATGGAAGATCCTGAAGTGCGTCGTATACTGCAAAATCCGGTAGCAGCTAACCCGATTTCCTTGCTGACGAACCCGAAAATCAATGAGCTGGTTGAGTTAATCATGACAGCTGCAGACTCAGACCCCTATGTGGATGATCCAGATAGGCATATTTTTACGACTGTTGATGTGCCGGACTGGCAAAGCGTAGAGCAGATGTCAACCGAACCGGAAGCCGGGGAGCATCGAATATACCGTTGGGTGGATGAAAAAGGACGGGTTCATTATAGTGAAGACAAACCGGAAGGCGTGGATGATTATCAGGTAACAGGGGGCTAGCAGACGCTTTTTATCGGTATTTATGGTCTGGTATAAAGTCATTGATTGGAACAACGATATTGCCTGTGTTACCAACGACATGAATACCCCGGTCATCCCAGAAAGTTGTCATTTCAAAATCCTTTTCAAAACAGACTTTCATTGAATCCAGCTTGTGAGTCTGAAGCCATTGTTGGATAACAGGGTGCATGGCAGGTAAAGACGCCCTTGCGGTGAACAGGCGTACATCGATACCCGCCATCAGCCATTCGCGCACCCGCTGGTACATGGGGCCTACGGGAGTACCAATGGTTTTGGGGTCTTGCCCTTTTTCAAAGTGGGCGAGAGTGCCGTCGAGTTCGACGCCTATCCAGCCCTTGGCTTCGAGGGAGATATGTTCGCGCGGCGTCAATACTTTCCCTGTGTTCGTCTCAATCTGTATGGCACGGTCGTCCCAGAGCTGAAGCAGGTTGAAATCCTTGCGGTTTGTGACCTTGATATTGGGCATGTCATGGTGTGACAGCCATTTTTCGACAGGGGCGATCATTTCTGAACGGCTGGCTCTTGCCGTCATGACTCGAACTTCAATGCCCTCATGTTGCCATTGGTGTATGCGACGAACCATGGGCTCGATGGGATCGCCGATATGTTCGGGGCTCAACCAGCCATCGTAGTGGGCGAGAGTGCCGTCGAGATCAACACCTATCCATCCTGTCATGGTATTCAGCTCCCTGGAAAAGCTTGTTCATTTGATTGGTCAGCGGCTATGCTTCGGGCTGTCATTCTATCACCAAGGGTTCACAATAGTGCCTTTAAGCCATTTATTTTTGTCAGAGTTTGTCAGTGATCGCGGTCTGACACTCAGGCGTTGGCAAACCCCGCTACAGGGAAAGCCGGTTTTACACTTCATTCATGGCAATGGTTTTAACGGTCGGGTTTATTCCCCAATGTTTGAGAGTCTGCTCAGGGATTATGATCTGGTACTCAGCGATGCACAGGGGCATGGAGAAAGCGATACCGGTCATCAATTTCTGGGTTGGGATGAAAATGCCGAATTGTTGTCAGCGTCCCTTCAGGATTTTTGTGCGCGGAATAATGTGCAATCGGTTTTGGGTGTGGGACACAGTTTTGGCGGTGTGATGACCTCTCTGATGGCAGCTACCCGGCCAGCCTTGTTTTCCCGTCTGGTTTTACTGGACCCGGTACTGCTGCCTCCGCTGTATGCCGGTTCGGTAAGGCTATTGAAGCCGCTTGGGCTGATGCGTCATTCTCCCATGGTGAAGCAGGCCTTGAAAAGAAGGGCGGTTTGGCGTGACAGAAGGCAAGCGGAACAGTATTTTACAGGCAGGGGCATGTTTCGCTCCTGGACTCAGACCTCGGTTAGCGCCTACGCAAGGTATGGGTTGAAAGAGGATCGTGAAGGCGTACGACTGAAAACACCGCCCTGGCTGGAGGCAGAAATCTTTTCGGGTTATTCAACAAATATCTGGCCCTTGATCCGGAAGCTGAATGTGCCCACTGATATAGTATACGGTGCGTCGACTTACCCGTTTATCAAGCAGGGACTGGCCCGTGCCAGGCGATTAAACCCTTCGCTCCAGTTACATGAAGTGCAGGGTGGGCACTGTTTTATGATGTCTCACCCGGAGTCAACAGCAAAAATGATCAGAAACCTGGGAGTACAGGCTATATGAAAAACGAAAAATTCAATGATGGTTTGTTGGCGTTCCTGCAATCGTCTCCGACACCGTATCATGCCGTGCAATCGATGGAGGCGGCATTACTTGAAGCCGGCTTTATCAAATTGAATGAGAAAGAGAACTGGTATCTGGAAGAGGGCGGGCGTTATTTTGCGGTGCGTAACGGTTCCTCGATTGTGGCATTTATCAAGGGGAGGGAAGATGTACACGAAGGAGGTATCAGAATGGTGGGAGCACATACCGATAGCCCTTGCCTGAAAGTAAAGCCAAATCCGGATATCCGTAACAAGGGTTTTCACCAACTCGGGGTTGAGGTTTATGGTGGTGTGTTGATTAACCCCTGGTTTGACAGGGATCTTTCACTGGCCGGACGGGTTGCCTATGAAAATACCCGCGGAGAGCTGAAACAGGTATTGCTTGATTTTGTGGAGCCTGTGGCTGTCATTCCCAGCCTCGCAATACACCTCGACCGCGAGGCCAATAACAGTCGCTCGGTTAATTTGCAAAGAGACATTGTGCCCATTTTCCGTCAGGCAGAACAGAGCAGTGGCACTTTCAACGATGTGCTTGTCAGTGAATTGCGGCGGAAGTATCCCGAAATTGAGTTAAAGACGGTGCTGGATTACGAGATGTGCTTATACGACACCCAGCAGCCGGCAAGGCTTGGTTTTAAAGGTGAGTTTATTGCTTCGGCGAGGCTGGACAACCTGTTGAGCTGCTATGTGGGGCTGCAGGCGCTTGTTGATTATGAAGGGGCGCACAGTTGTTTGCTGGTTTGCAATGATCATGAAGAGGTAGGCAGTTGCTCGGCAATCGGAGCGCAAGGGCCGATGTTGCACGATATTTTATTGAGGTGGCTGGGTGATGAGCAGGCCTTGATGCGAGTGGCTTCTTCCTCACTGTTTATTTCAGCCGATAACGCGCATGGTGTGCACCCCAATTATACGGATAAGCATGACAGCCAGCATGGGCCTTTGTTGAACAGTGGGCCGGTGATCAAGCTGAATGCCAATCAGCGCTATGCCAGTAATGCAGAAACAGCGGGGTTTTTTCGTTTGTTGTGTGAAAGAAACAAGGTGCCTGTGCAATCTTTTGTGATGCGCTCGGATATGGCTTGTGGTAGCACCATTGGTCCAATTACCGCTTCGGCTATTGGTGTGAAAACCCTTGATGTGGGTGTGCCAACCTTTGCCATGCATTCCATTAGGGAGATGGCGGGAGCGGATGACCCGTATTATCTTTACCAGGCACTGAATGCCTTTTTTGCTTTCGAAGGTTGTCCCGGTTTTCAGTAAAGGCACAGCTTCCCACGGACTGTTAATGGTCTTGGGGGCGGGTTTTCAATACAAGTTGCAGGGCGACCGACTTTTTATGAGTGGAGCCGTTCCAG
>JAGRJA010000182.1 GCA_020443005.1 Pseudomonadales bacterium | reverse complement strand
CAGGCCTGCCCAATACCTCAAAAGCATTTTTGTTGCGCCAATCCGGCTGACTGATAATGCCGACACGAAACCCCTGACTTTCGAGAACCCGCCCGATAACCGCCATACCGAAACTGGGATGATCAATATAGGCATCACCCGTCACGAGTATCACATCGCAACAGTCCCAACCCAGTGCATCCATTTCCTGTCGAGACATCGGCAAATACTTTGCCGCTTGGTGACTTCGCTGATCAGAAATAAACAGTGCGGTTTTTGTCGACATAAGGTTCACAGGTGGAAAATTCGGCCTATTCTATCAGGCTTGATGCCAATCACTGAGAAATCTGCAGGAAAGAATTCAACAAACCGCAACAACAAACCAATACCTATTGCAGGGTTTTTATTTTATCGGCTTACGGGTAAAGTGTCCGATGTACTTGAACTGCTGTACGCAACTATCCGGGAAAACCAGCTTCGATGCCACCCCCCACGCCCGCCACCCTTACTTTTCAATCCCGGATTATTTTTTTGCTTTCTCTGGCAATCATTACTTTTTTGGCAACTTTTGACATTACTGAAACTCCGCTTGTTACAATCAATGACAAACTGCAACATCTCGCCAGTTTTGTCTGGCTGGCCTTTTTTCTTGATTTCAGCTTTCCCAAAACAGCATTCACGCCAGGAAAATTTATCAGTCTTCTGGGTTATGGCATTGCCCTGGAAGCAATACAGCATCACCTGCCTTATCGGGAATTCTCCATAAGTGATATTATTGCCGACGGCTTTGGTCTGATTGGCTATGCCCTCATACAGGGTCGACTGACAACCCTCAACATGTTCAACTATCGCAGAACCCCGTAAAACAACGCTGATAAATACAGCCTGCACACTGGAAACCATGACTGAAATTCAAAAAAAAGCTGAAGATTGCGAAGCTTTCTGGCAAAAAATTCAGGAAGAGGCCCTGCTCGCCGTCAAGCAGGATGCTGTTCTACATACACTTGTCCATCAGGTGTTGGCCTATGAAACGCCGGTAGAATCACTGGCTGCAATACTGGCAAACAGGCTGGCCAATGAGGCGTTTGATGCCAGCTGCCTGCAAGACCTTTTCACGCAAAGCCTGAGACATATACCCGAAATTGACTGTATTTTGAGCCGTGATGTCGAAGCCGTCTATCTGCGCGATTGTGCCTGCCGCTACTTCCTTCAACCCTGGCTTTTTTTCAAGGGTTTTCACGCGATCCAAACGGCCCGCATCATGCATCATTTATTTCATGCCGGCTCTGTCAATCTTGCCTATTGGCTGCAAAACCGGGCTTCACTGGTTTTTGGTGTAGATATCCATCCTGCATCCATCCTCGGCAGGGGCGTCATGTTTGATCATGCCACCGGCATTGTGATCGGTGAAACTGCCGTCATCGATGACGATGTTTCCATCATGCAAGCTGTGACGCTCGGCGGAACAGGTAAGGAATCAGGCGACAGGCACCCGAAAATCCGGCGAGGGGCGCTGATCAGTGTAGGCGCTAAAATTCTCGGTAACATTGTGATTGGCGAAGGCGCCATGGTCAGTGCCGGCAGTGTAGTACTTAAAGAGGTAGCGGCTCATACAACCGTTGCCGGCATTCCTGCGAAACCGGTGGGCAAGCCCCGGCAAGACAAACCCGCCCTGTTTATGGATCACACCCTCAAGTAGTTCGAAAAACCGCCAATTTGCCCGCTATTCACCAATGCGGCATACATCAGTGACAGCCGTTCAAGAAGCGGTCAGTGCCTAAGGGGCTTTGTTTGCATTTCCCATTGGGTCTTTAAGCAGGTGCCTGAATTTGATATCGGGCTCATCCAATGTGCCACTCACATGATAACTGACGGTTGAAAGGTTATTGAGTTCCTTTTCAAAAACCTTGCTGATCAGATACGCTCCGGCTGCAGCCGGCAAACCGCCAGCAAGTGCCGCTACCCATGTCGCATTTTTACTGACAGGCAAGGTCACATTGAGGTCGCTATCCAGCGTGCTTGTGTTGGTGTCAATACTGCCTTGCAAGGAAAATGTACTGGAAGGGCTGGTCATCACCAACGGCGTTTCAAGTAGCAATACGCCTTTATCCATTTTGACCAGACAACTCATTTCATCATAGCTCACGCCTTTTTGGTACAAATCGGAAAAGTCAAGCTTGAGACGCCTTGCCCAGGTATCAAAGTTGAACACATTGATCAATTTCATGGCATCCGTTGTGGCGTTCCCTTTCAGAAAACGGCCTTCCTTTGACTCAAAGGAAACATGGCCGCTCACCGAAGACAAACTCATCATCAACGGGGAGCCGCTCCAGGCAAGATCGGAGAACAAACGGCTTTTGCCTGCTTCCAGCACGGGTGCAATATCAAGTGATTTCAGAAAAGCATTATCGGTTCCCTTCATCAACAATAGCGCATTCAATTGTGAAGCATGATCACCATTCTCATCCTTCATCCAATACAGCGCTGCTCCCCCAACCTCTTCTGAGCCTGAAATATAAAAATCCAGCGCATTCATCTGGATATCGGAAAACTTGACCCCTTTGTCAAAAAGAGAGGTGGAAAACTGCCAATGCCCGAGATTTTTATGATCATAAGTCAGCGACTCAATTTCATACGATGCGACCGGTATGCGCTTCGGGTCAAAATCGAGCAAGGGGTCAGGCTTTCCAACAGGGTTTTCAGCACCACCCTTTTTAAGATCCACATTTTTTTCAACAGTTACATTGTTTCCGGCAGTGTCGTCCATCGCAAAAAGTGCATCTGAGAGCCGGATTTTGTCAAAGTGAAACAAGGGCGGAATATCCTCATCATAATAAAAGAGCTTCCCTGCAAGCCAGCCACCGTCAAATGCAATCTGCCATGCACCCTTTTCTCTTTCAATCAGACTGCCAACTTCCCCAAAAGAAAAATCTTCTATACTGAAGTCATCAACATGGATATCAAAAGCCACCTCGGTATCATTGCTGTTCTTCACAGGAAATTGGCTATCAAAAACCTGATAACGCTCTATCACATCTATCCAGGGTGCCAGCGCTGTTTTTTCCAGATTGGCCGACACAAGCAAACGCCCGGTTGACTCCGCTTCAAACCCCACACCCTCTTCCTCTGCTGCCATTTTGTTATACAACACCTTACCCGCAACACCGGATTCATCCCGTTTACTCAGCGATGCCCTGAGCAGGCGATCGGGATAAAAAATCCGGTATCGCTGCTCATCAGGAAACACAGCCACCTCAACTTCGAGAGAATGGTGTTCATTTTCATGCTTGGAAAGCGGGGAAGGAAGGTCGATCGCAACGCCGGCAAGGTCGGTGGTGATTGTGAGAGAAGCCAGACCTTTTCGGGAAGAAAGGCTTTTCGGGTATACATCAAGACTGGCTGTGACATCGGTTTCACCGCTGAAGAAACCCACAAAAGGCAAAGCGGACCAATTCATCAAATCAACACTTTGCAAGCGTGTATTCATTGACACACGGGTAATATTCCCCTCAGTTTCAGGCCGGGTTACGATATCCACAACAGCGGGATGATTCCAGAAATCTGTTTTCAACGCAGTTCCGTTCAAACCGTCATCACTGTTGTAATTCAGTGCTCCCCGAATCGAGTCAAAGACCAGGTCGGGCTTGTCTATGCGCAGGGTATTTCCGGAAAAAAAGACATCAATATCCTGATAGGAAGGATTTTTCACTTCCTTGCCGAGCGGTATGCCCAAATCAACTTTTGCGCTGACATCCCCGTCAATTTGCCAGTTTTCAAAACTCTTACCAATCACTTTCTGCAAGACTGGCTGGTTAAGCAGATCAAGCGCCTGCTGTCCGGTGCCGGACACTTCATCGGAATACACTCTCAAAAAACTGCCTTCGCCATCGGTTGCGGGAAAAACATCAACAAAAGCTGTTCGTAAATCAAGCCCGTTAAAAATAGCATTGTCTACAACCGCATTTACATAACTGTCATCTATAACGACATAACCCTTTATTTCCCTGCAGACAGGCCATGCCGTGTCAAAGGCAAGATCGGCTTTTTCGACATCCACAAAAGTCTGGAGGGTTTTATTACGATAGGATTCCCTGGAAAAACTGCCCTGATAAATAAAGGCAGCCTCGTTGACTTCACCAACGAGAATGCTTTCATCAAGCCAGCTTTTCAATTTTTCAGGAATGACATAAGGAATAAACTGATTACGATATCCGGCCAACGAATTTTTCAGCCCAATGGAAAGAATAAAGAAAGGCTCTCTTGTATTTTTTGTAAAAGGCACATCCAGGAAAAAATTGCCCGCTGCACGACCACTTTCACCGGAAAGAGAAAGATAACTGCTGCCGACAAGCACGCTGTTCCTTTCAGGCAAAATATCCCAGCGTACCCGGCCGGCAGCAGAGTGAAAAAGCATGGCATTCTCGTAAAGCCGGGGGAAATGCATCATAAAACCCGCCGAGCTGCCGATCTCCACAAAGCCACTGTACTTCCCTGCTTCAAGATAGCCGGAAAGCCCTGCAATGGCAGGCGCTCCCTGCCAGGCATTTACAGAAACATTTTCGAGATTGGCCCTGATGGCCAGTGCATCCTCCTTCCGAACATTGCCCGAAAAATCATAGGTGACCGTTAAATCGGTCAAACGACCTTGAGGCGAAAGTGTGTTCAGGGTTTCCTTCAGCTT
>JAGRJA010000181.1 GCA_020443005.1 Pseudomonadales bacterium | reverse complement strand
TGCCTTTATGATGCAACTTTTTATTCCGCTGAATTTTCTCGGTTTTGTGTATCGTGAAATCAAAAGCGCGCTTGCCAATATTGATGAAATGTTCAAACTGCTGAAGGTTTCGCCCACAATCAAGGATTCACCCGAAGCCAAAGAGCTGCATATCACGAAACAGGCAACCGTATCATTCAAAAATGTATCTTTTCATTATCAACCGGAACGCGAAATACTGCATAACATCAGTTTCGAGATTGCTTCCGGCCAAAAGGTCGCCATTGTCGGTGAAAGCGGCTCTGGAAAATCAACCATCGTAAAACTGCTTTTCCGTTTTTATGATGTGAAGAGTGGCTCGATCTCGATAGATCATCAAGACATCAAAAATCTGTCACTTCACTCCCTGCGAAAAGCAATTGGCATCGTTCCTCAGGACACCGTTCTTTTTAATGACACCATCCTCGAAAATGTACGCTATGGAAACCCCGATGCCGATGATCAAGCCGTTCTGGCCGCCATGAAAATGGCTCATCTGGATGTTTTTATCAGCAAATTGCCCAAAGGGCATGACACAATGGTTGGCGAAAGGGGGCTGAAATTGTCTGGCGGAGAAAAACAACGGGTTGCTATCGCCAGAACACTGCTGAAAAACCCGCCAATACTGGTATTTGATGAGGCAACCTCATCGCTGGACAGCCAGTCAGAAAAATCAATACTGGAAGCAATCAGGGCAATCTCCCGAGGGCACACAAGCCTGGTGATTGCCCATCGCCTTTCGACCATCGTTGACGCAGACAACATCATTGTGCTTGATGCCGGTCGTATTATAGAACAGGGCACGCACCAGAACCTGCTCGCCCTTGGCAAGCGCTATGCAACGCTCTGGAACATACAGCAAAAAAGTGAGGACAAGGTCTAACAATCCATCTCACTCTTTAGACAAAACCGGATCGCTCTGCTAAATTGTAGGCACTTTGCAACAGCCTTCCCCTGGCAGTAAAACCCGAACCACTTGAGCTGATGACATACCCCTATGCGTTATACCGGCACCAAAGACTATTCGCACACATCTGTCACAAAAACCGGTATCTTGCTGACCAATCTCGGTTCACCCGAAGCTGCCACTCCACGGGCGCTGAAAATTTACCTGAAACAGTTTTTATCAGACCCCAGGGTAATCGAAGTACCCCGTCTTCTGTGGTGGATGATTCTCAACGGCATTATCCTGCAAGTCAGACCAGCCAAATCGGCGCGGCTCTACCAATCGGTATGGACCAGCAACGGCTCGCCCTTACTGGACATTACAGGCAAACAAAGCGAGGCGATTGGGCAGTATTTTTCTGAAAAGTATTCCGGGCAAGTTCTTGTTGATTTTGCCATGCGCTACGGAAACCCATCGATCGGGGATAAAATCCAGGCTCTTCTCGATGCCGGTGTCAACCGCCTGTTAATACTCCCCTTGTACCCGCAATATTCTGCTACAACCACCGGGTCAACTTTTGATGCTGTTTCAGCAGATTTTCGCAAAAGGCGATGGCTGCCTTCACTGCGTTTCATTACGCATTACCACAACCATCCCGACTACATTGAGGCATGTTGCACACAAATAAAGCAATTTCAGTCTGCTCATGGCGTACCGGAAAAATTGATATTTTCCTATCACGGTCTACCGCTTCGCTATCTTCATCAGGGAGACCCCTATCACTGCGAATGTCTGGCAAGCACCCGAAAAATAGCAGAGCAGCTGGGCCTTGCCGAAGACCGCTATTTAACAAGCTTTCAATCCCGTTTTGGAAAAGAACCCTGGCTACAACCCTATACGGATGAAACCTTGAAGAACCTGGCAACCAGTGGTGTGGAAAATGTACAGGTATTTTGCCCCGGTTTCTCTGCAGATTGCCTGGAAACACTGGAGGAAATCGCCGTGGAGAACAAAAAATATTTCCTTGAAAACGGCGGCAGGATTTTTCACTACATTCCCGCGCTCAATGATGAACAGCATCATATCAATGCATTAATTTCACTGCTCGAAGATAATCTTCACGGTTTTTTGGCGGGCACTGACCTTGACAGGCAGCGCGAAAATCGTTTCAAGGCTCACCCCTATAATCAGCAATAGCACTTTACCAGAAGACATCAGCCCGACTGATTTCAGTTTTGCCTATCTGTGACGATGGTAGTCTGACTCGCGTTATTTGAAGGCGCAGTACCGGTATCCAGTGATTCTTCAAAACCACAACAGACACAGGTTCTCACCAGCCGCCCTTCTTCCCTGTACATTACCAACTTGTCCATTTTCTGACAGGCCGGACAGACTGCACCGGCAATAAAACGCCTGTTAACCGGCTTTTTCATCATGTCACCTAATGCACTGTTCCCGAAGCATCTTCACCAAAAAGAGCGGCAACATCCCCATGGAGGAAACAATATTGCTGGTGACAGAACTCACAATCCACTTCGATTTTGCCTTCGTCTTCCAGAATGGAATCCAGTGCTTCCCTGCCAAGAGAAAGGAGCATTGAAGCGACCCTTTGACGATTACAGGCGCATAAAAACCTGGCCGATTTTTGTTCGAGCAAACGGAGGTCATCCTGGTGATAAAGCCGATACAGCAAATCAACACAAGGCAACTCAAGCAACTCTTCAGGTTTCAGTGTTTCAGCAAGAAAACTCAGATGCTGCCACTGCGCATCCCGTTCCTCCGGGTCAATAACAATTTGCGCGGGCAGTTGCTGGAGTAACAGCCCTCTGGCACGCTGCGCCGAAGCCACCAGAAAAAGTCGCGTATTCAATTGTTCGGATTGATAGAAATAATGTTCAATACAGGAAGAAAGCCGGCTGCCCTGAATCGGCACAATACCCTGGTAACGCTCACCTTTGTCAGGTTCAATGGTGATGGCCAATGTACCTTTTTCAAGCATCTGGGTGAAACCGGGAGGTTCAGACCTCAAGCATTCTTCAGTTGTCTTGATAATTCCGCGGTAATTCATCTTGCTGTCGCATTCAGCCATAATCAAGGGTACCAGACCATCGCTTTTCGCTTGCAATACCAGACGCCCCTTGAATTTGAGCGTAGCAGAAAGCAAGACGCTGGCTGCAAGAAATTCGCCCAGCAATGCTGTGGCAAAATCAGCCCGGGAAGAATGACGCAGTAAACGCTGATATTCGTCGTCAAGGCTAACCCATTGACCGCGAATATCTGTACCGTCAAAAATAAACCGCTGAAGGATATCCAAAATAATTACCCTGTCCAAAAGAATCGGATTATAGCAAAAGCGCTTTACATTTATCTGCCCGAGCCTATCATGGCTTTAACGAAAACATCGGGGCAATCAAGGCATGTCTCTCTTACCGGAAAGCACATCTGGGCAACAGGAAATTCCCAAAAAAAACGGGTTAGTGCTAATAGCGCATGGCAGCAGAAGCCCGTTAGCCACAAAGGAATTAATCGCCCTTTCCGAAAAGATCAAATCAAATCAAAACAGTTACAACCATATCGAAATTGCCTTTCTGGAATTAACGCCACCCTGTCTACACGAAAGTGTCGAAAAACTCATCGGGAAAGATTGCGTCTCGATTGATATCTATCCGTTTTTTTTGAACTCAGGCCGGCATGTTGGAAAGGACATTCCCGCACAATGTGCCGAGCTTATTGACCGGCATCCCGACTGTACCTTCAACCTGCTGGAACATTTTGGCGCGAACCCGAAAATAGCTGATGTGGTTTGCAGTCATATAGCCACTTTGCAAAAGACAGCCCGTTGAGCGCGCTTCTACACAAGCATCACTTTTCTGTGTTACCCGCGTCCCCCTGGGAACCCTGAAAAACCAGCCATAATGCCGGGTTGCCTCCGCTCACCACCTGCCGGAACGCTTTATAATCATCGAGTTTTTCAACGCGGTAAGGAATGTCTTTATAGCCAAGCTGCCAGTCGAGAAGCTCGGCCTTGTTGTCCAGTACAATCACAGCGTAATAACCGTTAAAAACCCGCTTGTTCAAGCCTTCCATAAACGCCTCTGTCATCCCTTCGGGTGCTGACCAGAGTAAATCCGTCAATTGTGTGTTATGGGCGCAAAAGTCTTTTCCCGCCATATAAGCAAGATAGCCATGTGAGCCCACACAGACACGACCGGGCGTTTTTCGGATTTTCTCAACCAGCCTGTCACCCGCTCTACGGTTGGCCTCATCAGGTATTTGTGCAGACACCGGATACATGGCCCAAATCAAATTAGCCGTGATCAACAACCCTGGCATGACCTTGCATCCCGCTTCTGGAACCCACATTTTAGCGTCACCCACATTGGCTTTGAGGATGACTGGAAAAGCAATGGCACTGTACATGGCAATACACATATAAAATGGCATTAACACATTGAGATGCCCACCAGGATAGGCACGCGATACCAGTGAAATCGCAGTAAACCCGCAAAAAAGGATAAAAACACCCCAGAAATCCTTGCCTTTTTGAGTATGTCGAAAACAGAAAACACAGGCCAAACCCATAAATACAGGCACGCTGAACAAAGTATCACCTGTAATAAAATGGCCAAGCCCGAAAATATTGAAGCCATGCGAACGCGCCATTTCCATCGTGAAATAATAGAACAATCCATCTGACTGCCACTGAAAAAGCAGCAAAAACAACAACACGGGTACAGCAGAAGAAAACCCGAAAATGAACCACCCTCTCCAACCTGCCAACAACCATAATGAAACAACAACAAAG
>JAGRJA010000180.1 GCA_020443005.1 Pseudomonadales bacterium | reverse complement strand
GACCAGCAAGCGCTACGATCTGGCTTATCTCTATATATCCGATAGTGGCTGCGTGCCGCTGGAGCCTCTGATGGACAGAGATCTTCCGCTCGCCCACAAAGTGTTTACGATTGGTAATCCCGCTGGCATGAAATATACCGTTACTTCGGGCATTGTTTCCGGTTATCACGAGCACAAGGATGTTGAATATATTCAAACCGATGCTGCCATCAACCCCGGTAACAGCGGTGGCCCGCTGATTGACGAGGAGGGACGGTTGTTGGGCGTGAATTCCATGATATTGCTGGATACAGAGGGTATTGGTTTCGCACTGCCTGCGGCTCTTGTTGTGGAAGACTACCAAGAGAACCGGGAATACATTGAAAAGCTGCTCGAAACGCACGAGTTCAAGCACTGGATGTCTTCGATTTCATCCTATATGAGTGATGAAGAAAATCAGGAGCTGGAGCAACAAATCGATTTGGCAGCGGCGAATTGTGCAAAAGAGTTCGAAGATGAACAGTGGGGTGTTGCACTGGAAGAATGTCAGTTTGCAGCCGACTATGAGCATGCGCATTCCCAGTATTTATTGGCAAAACTGTATTTTGAGCGGGATGATGATGTACGGGAAGATATTGCCATTGGTTTGCTGGAAAAAGCAGCCCTGAACGGCTCTGCAGAAGCGCTTTATCTTCTGGCCGGTTTTCGTCGTGATGGAGAATTTGTAGAAAAGAATATCGAGCTCTCTACGGAGATGTATTCAGAGTCATGTGAAAAGTTATTTTACAAGTCCTGTGAACAGCTGGCCTATTACTACCGAAAAAGACATGACTGGGATAATGTAAGGAAGTACCTGGAAAAAGCGATCGATTCGGGAAGTGTGGTCGCCTATTACAGCCTTGGTTTGCTTTATCGACTCGGATATGGCGTAGAAATTGACAAGGAAAAATCCTTTGAACTTAACCGCAAGGCCGCCATGCTGGGCGCAAATCGTGCCCAGCATTTTATAGCATGGCAGTATTACGAAGGTAACGGTGTTGATAAAAAGTATCAGGAGGCCTACAAGTGGCTGGTGGTTTCCGAAGTTGATGAGCAGGACTATTACGATGACTGGGATACCGATGTGCCTGGAAACCTGCGGTTTTATTTATACAATATGTTGAGTGATCGTGAACGACAGGATCAGGTAGAAAAGGCCAGGGTGCTGATTGAGGAGATAACGGCCAACCTTGAGGCTCATAAAAGCAAATACAGCCATTTTGCCAGTGAAATACCCGATATCGCAGCGGTTGAAAAGTCAAAAGAAGCGAATTCGCAGGAAGATGAAGCAACTGTAGAGAAAATGGAAGAAAAAAATCAACCGGGTTCGGATGCCCCGCCAGAAAGTGATGACAGCGCCGATAAAGACAAAATTGAAGTATTGTAGCGATCTGTCCCGGTTTTCCTTCTGTTAAAAATGCTCAGCTTTCTCCCTTGATACTGTCTTGAAGCCTTTCCCTTCGTTGTTTTCCAGAAAATTAATAATAATGCTTTGTGTGTAAAGAAAAACAAAAAGAATGATGGTTGACATAATCCAGATACAAGCCTGTATATAACCTGTGTTTTCTTCAGGAATTAATTGTGGTGTGACAACAGCCTGTTGCTGAAGCGCGAAAAAAAACAGGCCGGTGAACAAAGTGATCCATAGCATGACGATGGCCGAGGCGCTTGTCGTGATCAAAAATGTCATGATTGGTGCGCAAAACATCAGGAGCATACAGGGCGAATGCCAGCCACCCGTGAAATAAACCGCAGCAACGGTAGAAAGAAAAAAATTTACCGAATAAGCAGCAGCGGTCAGGTAAATATCGCCGTAGGACTGAAAAATCAGATGCTGGAAAACCAGTATCAAGAGAATGCCGGCGGTTGAAAGAAGCGCCAAAGACAGGTCGAGCCCGGTTACGAAGTGAAGAATACTGAAAATACATAACGCCAGAAAAGGTAACAAAAGCGATAAAATCAAAACGGTGACGATTGTTCTCAGCTTGATCAGAATGTCAGTTCTTTTATAGGCTTCATGTCGCTGTCTCATGGGGATGAAGCGATCAATCAGTCGTGTTATTTGTTCCTGTTGCATGCTTCAGCCCCCGATAGTTAGTTGATTGTTTTTTCTTAATTTAACGCGCAGTCATAGTGTCAATCAAGAGCATGGGCTGCTTACTGCTTTACCGGGTGGAGCGATCGATGCCAATAACCGGTTTCTTGAGAATAAATCCGCAATCAAATCTTGCAAAGTAGGCGTTATCTGTGACGGTTTCTGACAAGTGTACTTTTTCTTCAATCCCTTTTTGCGAAATCGAAAGATAGTTGCCTTTTTTGTAATAATCCGGCCGAGACAGGAAGCTGGTGCATTGCGTACCCAGTGCTTCCTCGGCAGGGAGCAAGATGGCTTCGGCGAAATTCTGGTTGCTGCCGGCGCTCAGTGGTACATCAACGGCAATGGGAATCGCCTTGCTGCTGAGAATATGAATGCCGGTTCTGAAGCGGCCATCCTCCTGCAAGTCCTTCCAGGCAATTTCGCCAATTTGAAGGTGGTGTTTGTTGTCCTTGCGCAAACCAATCAGTTCGCCCACTTCAATGTTGTCTGTGGTGTTCTGTGGCCACTGCAGGCAACAGCCTTTGGTGCTTCGGTCGGTCATGACTACCCTGGTTTCAGGAAACGCGTCGTTGTCAGCCTGTTCGGCATTAAAGGGAAAGAAGTGCTGGAAGTTGAATTCTGCAGGTATTTCACCAAAGACAAGGTCGCCATCAGGTATGGTGGTAAATGCGGACCAGACATCGGTACTTCTCTGTTTTTCAATAGTGGCAATGTCTTCATCTTCCTCATAGAGTATGGAAAGTGAAACTTTTTCACCAATAAAATCCTTGAGCGTTTTTCCGCCACAGAGGTGATAGTGAACATTGTAAAAGCCAGTGCATACCATTAGCGGCTCTTCCGTTTCTTCGCGGATTTCCCGATAGATGTACTCGCTCCATGCCGAGCGAAGATGGACGATCAGATTTTTATCGAGGGTGCTCTCCTCAAGACCGAAAGAAGCTGCAGCGGGTTTACTGTCACCACTTTTTTCATCGGGCAGGAGCCTGTCAAGCGTGTCGATCAGTTTGTCGACTTGCAGGTAGCAGGAAACTGAATTAGCCGAAGAGGTGAAAAGTTTTTTGAAATGAGGGGCGGACCCGGAAGTGATATCCACTACCAGCTGGTTATCAGAAGTGCTTGAAGGTTGCCGGCTGATGCTTATCAGCGTGCACCAGTCCTGTAATGATTTTCCTGCTGCACGAATTTGTGCGGGAGTCAGATGGTTGAGGCGACCGCAGCCGAGCAGTAATGAAAGGTTATATAAATTCGCAATACTGCGTTTGCGCCCGAGAAAGTGGATATTGTCTGCAGTGATGAAGCCTGCAATCTTGTTCTGCACGGAGAGAAAAAACAGCCGGTGAATGAGTAGCCATTCCTTTTCCGGTATAGGCAGATAATGCTCATAGTG
>JAGRJA010000179.1 GCA_020443005.1 Pseudomonadales bacterium | reverse complement strand
AGGAGCCTCGGGGGAAATACGGGAAGTCGAACCGTGCCAATAACGATCCAGCATGACATCGCCCACCACCAGCACCTGGGCCCTGTCAAAACGCGGCATAAACAGCTTCATAGTCAGCATTTAACCTGATGAATTTTCAGGCCGAAATAATAGCATAAAGGCCGTAAAAGCAACGCGAACGAAAATTGCAGGCTTTTGTTTGCTGCAAGGCAACAGTGGCAAACCACGAAATGAAATCATCCGGTATTTAGTGTATTTTGCAGACCATCCGGAAAAACCCCATACGGCCCGCTTGTCTTGCAGGCACCCTGAGTCCCAACCTTTCAAAAAGAGAAAACAACCATGCCCCCAGTATTACCCGTCGATATCAATACCGTAAAAGGCTTTCTGGCCGAAGATGAAGGTGAGGCACTCTTCCAGCATTGCCTTGCAACAGCCGCATTGGGTCCCTGCCTTGAAGTCGGCAGCTACTGCGGAAAATCGACAATTTATCTCGGGGCAGCCGCCAAAACCCGCAACAACATTGTTTATGCTGTAGACCATCACCGCG
Source organism: Pseudomonadales bacterium (assembly GCA_020443005.1). Lineage (GTDB taxonomy): Bacteria > Pseudomonadota > Gammaproteobacteria > Pseudomonadales > UBA7239 > JAGRJA01. Next base: position 6,983 of record JAGRJA010000179.1, on the reverse strand, counting down.
GCTCTGAAGAACATCAACTTGGCGAAGCGTATCACGACCCCGATCTTTACGATTCCGGCGTAAAACTGATGGACAGCTTTCGGGAGTTTCGCATCAATATGCGCAAGGCTGACCTTGAACAAACGGTTGTTCCAATTGTCTCCCCTTCAGCCGTTGCCAGTCGCCACTGGGCAACACCGCTTGGCATGGTATTTATTGACGGAGGGCATTCCTGGGAGGCGGCATTGACCGATTATCGCAGCTGGGTAACCCATATCGTCACGGGCGGCATACTCGCCATTCACGACATTTTTCCCGACCCGTCAAAAGGTGGTCAGGCGCCTTATGACATCTGGAAACTGGCAAAAGCCTCTGGTTTGTTCGAGGAATTACCCATGGTTAATACGCTGGGCCTTTTCCGGCGAGTCTAAAGAAACTTGCAGGGTTTTGTGTTATATCCCGATAAACGCAATACCCGGGATACTGTATTGTAAAAACCCTTGTCGCGAGAACATTTGCAACTTCAACGGAGAATTGAACATGAGTGAACAAACCACACCGGCCATCGAAGCCAACAAAAAGTCCATCGGCTATGCGATGGAAGGGAACAAGGAAGCCTGGCTTGCGCTTTATGCCGATGATGCCATTGTTCAGGACCCTGTAGGTGTTTCACCCTTTGATGCGACTGGCGAAGGCCATAGAGGCAAGGCCGCGATCGAAAAATTCTGGGACACAGTGATCGGGCCTTCCAACCTGACAATTACTGCACACCTGCGAATCCCCAGTGGTGACAAGGCCGTTGCCGTTCACCAGACCGCTGTCAACAAAATGGCTCCCGGCATGCAAACCGAAGTGGACATGATTGCCGTTTATGAGTTGAACGATGAAGGCCTGATTCAGCGAATGAGCGCTTTCTGGAGCTGGGCTGAAATGGAAAAACAGCTGAAAGACCTGAAAGTGATGTAACAGCGTCATAAAAAAACCGGGGTTTGAACTACCCCGGTTTTTTTATTTGCTGCAGATATTGTTCAGGAGAAGAGCAATATCCCAAACGCCTTTTTACTGAATACCGCTTACAAACAACGAAACTGGTAATGCAGGTAGTAGTGGCCCGAATCGACGGGCAAAGACCACTCACGCAGTTTTTCCCAGCCTGCCGGACAATACTGGTTCATCTGCTGATACAGAGAGAAAGTCGCCTTTTTAATGTCATCACTGTCATTTAATCGGTAGGTGGCTCTGATATTCACTTTTTGGCCTTGCTCAAAACCCGAAGCCGTTTGTGTACTGGACGCCGAACCCGTGCTGTCCAAAGGCGATTGCCCGGTTTTTTCAGGGTTAAATTGTTGTTGCTGTGCAGATGAAGAGGGTTCGCCGGATTGCTGCCCACCACCCCCGGTTTCGGCATCCTCCTCATAAGTATTCACACCATCCGAGCGGCTGCCTGGAGAAAAAAGGCCGACCCCGTCTGTGCTGAAAATGGTGATGCTGCTGTCTTCATGAAAGGATTCGAAATCCAGTGAATCTGCCTTGTCAACCATCATCTCATCTTCTTCAGCAAAAGCCGACGTTGCAGTGAATGCAATGACACCCAACAGACACATACAAAAAACTTTTTTCATACACTTCATCCTGTTAATCCAATTTTTACAGCATAAAAAAAGGGATGCATTGTAGCACCCCTTTTTTCGTGATGGGATCGTCAAATTCAGAACTTGAATTCCCAGCCTACAGCAGCAGTGGAATAATCATAATCTACTGAAGTTGCAGCACCTGTTGTTACATCATAGTCAATCTGTGAAACATAGGCGAACAGTTTGGCCTGCTTGGTCAGCTTGTAATCAGCACCAAAAGACATCATCTTCGCTTCGGTATCACTCCAGCCGGCAGTGGTTGGCTGATAGTCAGCTTTTGTATACTGTGCTTTCAGTTTGACATCGCCGATTTTGTAAGACGCACTGACCATTGCACCTCTGGATTCATCAAAATCGTCAGCAGCACCTATACCCAAACCGCCATTAACAACCGCCATGGCTGCATGGTTGGGCCCCAACAACCCTTTATCGTTCAGCATGTCAGTATTATCGTGACCTTCTGCACGCTGTACAAGAAAGCCCAAACCAAAATCACCAATATCAACACCCGCAGCAACACGGGTAACATCCGAGTTTTTCACATCACTGTCCTGGGCCAATGTCACCCAGAAGTCTTCAGCTTCATAGCCGACAGACACAGACATATGATCCGCAATACCGTCATCGGCATTTTTACCGGTTCCTTCACCAGGGGCAAACATTACATTGGCAGAAAATCCGCCCATTTCCGGTGTGGAATACATAACGATGTTGTTAATGCGTTCTTCACCCACAAGCACATACTTTATATCGCCATAAGGCAGGTCGTTAAAAAGATCGATTTTACCCTGGGCAGATTTCATCGGTGTATCGTGTCGACCGGCAATCACTGTACCCCAGTCCTTGTTGGAAATACCGGCATAAGTGTTTCTTTGCTTGAAATCACTGCCGCCATCACCGGCCGCATCCTGAGTAGGATCAACTTCGTATTCGAGCTTGAACACGGCCATGGTTCTTTCACCCAGATCATATTTACCCTTGAAACCCAAACGCGATGCATTGGATTCCACTTTCCAGGTATCCTGAATATTCGTGCTGCCCGCTCCGGTCATGCTGTAATCGTCATCATAATTATTGAAGGTTGCATTGACTTTACCGTAAACATCAACACTACCCGCTGCATTAACAGAAGTGGAAGTAACCCCAGCAACAGCAACCGTACCCAAAAATGCAAAAGCTAGTTTTTTCATTAAGATAATCTCTTGGTTGGAAAAAGGTTTTTGAAACACTGCATGAGGCAATCCCCAGCCTCACAACTCAGGCGTGAATTCTGGGTTTGTTATGTAAAGAACAGATAAAGAAGGGGTGAAATGTTGATTAAAACGAGGCTAGTTTTCCTTGAAACGATAACCCACGCCCCGTATGGTTTCGACAAGGTACTGATGGGAGCCCAGTTTTTTTCTGATGGCCCTGACATGAACATCGATATTGCGATCAACAACCACAACATCACCGAGCACCTTGTTAATCAACTGTTCACGGGTGAAAACCCGGCCAGGGTGAGAAGCAAGATAAAACAGTACCCCGAACTCGGTAGCCGTAAAACTGATTTCCTGGCCCTCAAGCATCACTTTATACTTACTGGCATCAATTAACAGGCCATCTATCTCTATACGGTCGTTTTTATCCTGACTGGCTGACTGCTCTCCACGGCGCAATACTGCCTTGACACGGGCAACCAGCTCCCTCGGACTAAACGGTTTGATAACATAGTCATCGGCCCCGAGGCCAAGGCCAAGCACCACATCACTTTCTTCGCCCTTTGCAGTTACCAGTATTACCGGAATCGACGAGGTTGGCGCCTCGGTTTTGAGTCGACGGCAAATCTCCAGACCGTCAATACCCGGCAACATGAGATCAAGCAAAACAATGTCAGGCTTTTTTTGTCGAACAAGCGCAAGACCTTCTTCGCCATTTTCAGCGCTCACTACATCAAAGCCTTCGCGACCAAGGTTGTAGACCAGAATATCCAGAATATCCGGCTCGTCTTCTATAACAGCAACTTTTTTAACGGCCATCAGCCAGTGCCTCAAAAATTATGCAAGTATCAAAAACCACCAACAAACAGCAGGGACGCCATTTTAATCGAAAACACTAACACAAAAGCATTAAGATTCAATTAAGAGCGTGCAGGCCTTACTGCCAAGCTGAATCCGGCACGGCATCGGTGGCGAAATGCAGCTGTCGACTTATGATGCCACTTTTCCGATAAACCTCCAGAATCGAAGTTATAATAAGGCGATGAAAAAAACTGGCCATCAAAACCCTGACGAACTTGCACTACAACCACTCGGCGCCCTGAAAGACAACCTGAAACATATTCTGCTGGTTCGCTGTGTATTGGTTGTGGCACTTTTTTGCAGCCTCTATTACTGCTATGCGATTGCCGGTGTCTCCCTTAACTACACCTTGCTCGTCAGTATGCTGCTTGTTTTCAGCTTGTTGACAACCCTGTCTTTTTTTCGACTTGTACTGAAAATTCCGGTTCAACAAAACGAATATCTGGCGCAATTGCTCCTCGATTCATTTTTCATCAGTGTACTTTTATATTTCAGCGGTGGGCCCAGCAACCCTTTTGTCTCGTACTATCTTGTACCAATCACTATTTCGGCGGCAACCTTGCGATGGTTTCATACTTCACTGATCACATTTATTTCTTTATGTGCTTACAGCTTCCTGCTCTTTTATCATCAATCTATCCCCGAATTTTCTCCGGGTCACCACAATGGCGGAAATAGCAAAACGCTCAGCCTGCATATCATTGGCATGTGGGTAAACTTTGTTGTAAGCGCAGGCCTGATCACTGTCTTTGTCGTTAAAATGGCCGAGGCACTGCGCCTCAGGGAACAGCACATCAACAAGGCAAGGGAAGACCAGTTGCGCGATGAACAAATCATGGCCGTTGCCACTCTTGCCGCTGGCACTGCCCATGAGCTGGGCACACCATTATCCTCCATCCTGATGCTGGTCGATGAGCTGATCGCTGATAATGCAGACAACCCAGCCGCTCTGAAAGACCTGCATCTCATCAAAACAGAAATCGGGCGTTGTAAAAACAGCCTGAAAAAACTGGTAAGTACAGCGGAAAACCACCATCAGGAAAACCTGCCGCAAACCACATTGAGCCATTTTCTGGAGGGCATATTTGAACATTGGCTGATTATCCGTCCCGATGTCAGTTCAAGGATAACGATTAATCTTGGCGCGTATTCCACGCAGCTTATCTACGCCCCGCAAACCATAGAACAATCCGTTATTAACCTTTTGAACAATGCCGCTGACGCGAACCCGAACGATATTGATATTGTTGCCAGTATTGACGACCAGACGCTGGTGATCAGTATCAAGGACAACGGCCCCGGCATCGATGACGAGCTCGCCAATAATCTGGGCACAGGATTTATAAGTACCAAGGAAGAAGGACTGGGGCTCGGCCTAATGCTCACCTATGCCAGCATTACCCGCTTTGGCGGCAGCGTAAAATTACGCAATCGCTCCAGCCGGGGCACATTGACCGAAATCAGAATACCGCTTGAGGTGATAACACAACCATGACCGAAAACACCTCCATCTTGCTTGTTGATGACGACGAAACTTTCACCCGCATTCTTGAAAGAGGCCTGAGAAGGCGCGGCCATGACATTCATATTGCCCATAACGGTGAAGATGCCTGCCTGATGCTCGACAACAACGACATCGATAGCGCTGTCGTTGACCTGAAACTGGCGCAGGAATCAGGTTTGAAGTTGATACCTAAACTCCTTGCCGTCAACCCCGGCATCAACATCGTTATTCTGACCGGCTATTCAAGCGTTTCTACCGCTGTAGAAGCCATCAAACTTGGGGCACACAATTATCTCTGCAAACCGGCCACAGTGGATGAGATTCTCGCGGCTTTTGACAAAACCGAAACGCTGGGAGACAGCAAAATTCCCGACAAACCCACTTCACTCAACCGGCTTGAATGGGAACACATACAGAAAGTGCTGGATGATAACGACGGCAACATTTCGGCGACAGCAAGAGCGTTGAACATGCACCGTCGAACCTTGCAAAGAAAATTACAAAAAAGACCGGTAAGGCACTAGAAGAGATGCAGACGACAGCTGAGCTAGAAATTGATTTGCAGGTTTACCCCCTGAAAATCGTTCACCACATCGCCTTTCACAAAAACCCTGTCAGCCGGGACAGCCTCGTTCTCAAGCAGGTAGTTTTTTACCGCCAGCGCCCTGTTGCCGGCAAGTGCCTGTAATTGCTCCCCGGTAACTTCCTGCGCCTGCAACACCAGTGAAAACTGTTGGTCCAGGTCATCCGATGAACACGCTGCATATCTTTCCGGGTTTTTCCGGTAAAGCTGATCACAATCAACCGCAACCAACGCTTGCCATTCTTCATTTCTGGCAAGTAATGCAGCCTTTGACAAGCCCGCTTCTTGCATCTGCCGTGCCAACGCCAGCTCTTTCAGGGCACGCAGATCATCAGCAGCGGTATACGCACCCTGTACCAGCAAATTGAGTGATGGTCGTTGTTCCAAGGCGACGGCAACCTGATGCAGTTTCATTGCAGCACTTTCATCGACAGCATGACTTCCGGGTTGAAACGCAATTGATGCAAGATCCTCTTCGCTATTGACCACACTGGCCAGTAAGGTGAAGGGAGAAGCCAGTGATTTCACAAACAGATTGGCAAATGCGCCGGTGATAAACTTGCCCAACTTGAAATCAGGGCCTGAAATATCACCTTCCAGCGGCACATCAATGACTATTTTTCCGTCAACACCGCGAAACAGCGCCGTTGCTGTTTTTACCGGCACATCGATTTGCTGATCGCTTTCCACTTTTTTACCCCACTGGAACTGGTCGAGCAACAAAAGGTTCTTTCCCTTGAGCAAGGACACATTTTTCTGCATGTTCATATCATAATTCAGCTGCCCCCGGTCTATACCCCAACCGAGATAACGACCCGAATAGACGCCCAGACTCCCCATATCAAAATGGTGAATACTGAAATCAACGCTTCCGTTTTTCTCTTTCATCAAGTCCGTTACTTCCATTTTCAATGCAAGCGGTGCCGCGTCATTCAATTGCCCTTCAAGCCCGGCACTCAGCACCTCATTGCTGCCTGACATACTTGCTTGCAACTGTTTCAACTGCAACCTGAACGGGGGGCTCACGGTTTTATCAAACACCGAAACACGGCCGTTCTTTATCTGAAAACTGTCGACAATAACCTGAAAATCACGCTCAACCGACGACGGCCCGGCAGCGATGGTGACCGGCTCTTCAACAGCAGAGGCTCGCCCGCTGGCGATGTCCTCTTCATGGGTCGGCTCCTTGAGCAGAGCGTCAAGATTCAGCTTCCCTTGCTGGT